>NZ_JBRIIQ010000019.1:0-56076 GCF_052976905.1 Glaciimonas sp. GG7
CTGTCCGACTGCATAGCAAAAAATCCGCACAAGGCGGGTTTTTTGGATGATGCTGGACATCTTAAAACGATTCATTGGTGGAGGCGGCGGGAATCGAACCCGCGTCCGCAAATCCTCTACAGACAGTTCTACATACTTAGTGTTGTCATTTGATTTAACCCAGCCGCCGCGGACACACACGCTACGTTCAGGCGAGTCACCTAAATTTAACTTTTAGCCAGGTAACCCGACTCAAAGCGATTCCCTGTAAATGACTCTACTGCTGTTTTACCAGCCCACCCCAGGGACGAGATGGTGTAGAGCAAGCCGGTTATTAAGCGGCTTGTGCGTACGAGTTATCGTTTGCAGTTAGATATTTTCTGGTTGTATTTACGAGGTGACCAGCCCTCGGTATGCCCTGCACTGCTTTGTAACCCACGTCGAAACCAGGTCGCCCCCAAGCAAGGAGCCATTCTAGCGCAATTCTGTTGCCTGTGGTAGATGCGAGCCTTTTGCGAGCCTCATCATTTCATGCAACTTTTACCCCGGTAGTGCCTGAAGTGGTGGAATGCATGCTGATGAATGTCAAATGCGTACTTTTGAGATTGAAGCAGAGATTGAAGCAGAGGGTGAAGCCGGGCCGCGTTTGATAAAGAAATACGAAGCACAATGCGCGCTTTTTTTAGTCCAGTACGTTATTCTTTGTCCTGCTTAAGAGACGGTATGCGCTGCATACTGTCTGATGTAGCTCGCATAATCGTTTATACGGCGTTACGCCCGCCTGGCCGTACATTCTGCGTCGTAGCGATCTGGTCTAAACAATGATGCGGATTTGCTTACCTCACGTAACTCCTGACAATAATTGTAAATAATAATGACGCGCTATATTTTCCCTGTACTCATCGCTCTCGCATTAACTGGATGCGGATCATCTACATCTGGGCCATCCGAAAAGGTGGTCAGGGTCCAAAGCGATCCGGTGCCGACAGCTAACATAACCATTCCTAAACCTGTCGAGAAGATGCCTGGCGATAAGCAGGGCAGTGTCGGTTTCGGAACATTAGTCATTTCTCGCGATCCGACGCATCCCGATCCGGGCTGCATGATGGGCGTGTATCTCAACAAGCAATTGGTGTATCAATTTGACGCTGATCAGAGGGCGACATTTATTTTGCCTGCGGGGGATCAGATTGTCGCTGTGGATAACTCTGACGGGCGTAGTTCGTGCAAGTCAGTACCGGGCGAAAAGCGTCAATTAGTGCTCACGATTAATGCTGGCGATGTGAAAAATGTGCGCACGCAATTGTTGCCGGATAAAGGGGCGACAATTGCGGTGACTGAGCGTTGATGCGGGCCTGAATCAATCAGGTGACAGGCCGGTTCTAATCCGGCTCCCTATCGCAGCGCAAAATCAACGCGATTCGGCGCGCCTTTGTCTTTGATGCCATCTGCTGTGAGCTTGGGCGCGATAAGAAAAATCCGTTCCAGCGGAATCTTGCTCTGCGTCTCAAGATAGCTGCGTACTGCTTGTGCGCGCTGATCTGCCAATGCGCGTAAATCATCCGGGGTTACCTTGGTATTGGTCAGAATCAATTGCGCCATTTCCGGCACCGGCAACGATTTGGCGAAGCCGATAGCGTTGCGTGGCTTGTCGAACTTTTCGCTTTTGTAGACTTTGTCCATGAACTGCGCTTTATCGGCGTCGGTGAGTGCGGTTTCTTTTGGCGACGATGCGTCTGTGTCGGCCTCGGTATCCTCGGTTTTTGCTGCGCTACTTTTTTGTTTGAATGCACTTAGCTTGCGGTTCAGTGTTTCTTCACGCAGGCCTGCGCTATCAGCGACTGGATCGACGCGGCCCATGATGTCGAGCTTCAATGCTGGGCGGTCTAGCAGCGCCTTGGTGAGCGTGTCGAGTTTGGCCTTGGTCTGGGTGGTCAAGATGGCTGAGCCGGGCTTGAATTCTGCATAGCCGAGTTCTTCACCGCCGCCGAATGCTGAGCTGAGCAGGGCGAATGGTGAGGTCACCGCTTTGACGATGAGGTTGACGAAGACGCGCACGATGATGCCGCCTACGGAAAATTGTGGGTCCGAGAGTGAGCCGGAAATTGGCAGATTGATATCGATCTGGCCATTGCGGTCTTTGAGCAGTGCAACGGCTAAACGTACCGGTAGCTTGGTGGCGTCAGGGCTATCGATTTTGTCGCCGAACGTTAGTTGGTCTATGCGCAGATGATTTTGCGCGGTCAGCAATTGCTCTTCAACCTTATAGTTCACATCCATCGATAGCTTGCCTTTGACGATTGCATAGCCTGCATATTTGGCGGCGTAGGGCGTCAAGCTGGGCAGTTCAACACCGTTGGCGCTGGCTTTGATGTCCACAAACATGGGCTTAAATAATGGATTAAGGGATCCGGAAATGGTCACTGGCGCGTCATTATCGATTTTGCCATTGAGGTCGATGGGTGCGGGTGCAGGTTTGTCTGACGCAATCGCACCGATGCTGCCATTCATGCTCGTCATGTTGGCGGTGTAGTTGGGTTTGACGAAGTTGTCGGTGAAATTGATGTTGCCGTTTTTTAATACAACTTGCGCTATCCGAATAATTGGCGCGTTGGTTTTGGGTGGGGGTGGCGGTAGCGGTATTGCCGTTGTATCGCCTTTGATCATTTTGCCTTCGCCAGCTTGCGCTCCCGCTGCACTGTCGTCACTCTTTTTAGGACCGGATGTGGTTGCGGGCTCTGTGACGACGGCTGTTTTTCCAGCTGTGGATACGATGATGTTTTGTAAATTCAGCTTGCCTTCCGGCGACAGAATAGCGCGTGCGTAAAGGTCGTCAAGGCTGATTTTGCCGAGGTTGATGTTCTGCCGAGGGCCGTCGATGCTGGCGTTGATGCTGCTGACATCGAGCGTTCTCCATTTCAAGAAGTCCGCGCCATTTTCTTTATCGATCACGTGGAAGTTAGTCAGGCGTAGCGTGCCGTTGTAACGGGCAATCAAGTCTTTTTTGCCCGCTGGCGGCGTGAGCTGGAGTTTGCCTTTGGCGTTGGCCTGACCTGTGCTGAGCGTGACATTTAACAGTTCGGTGAAGTAGGGTTGCAGCGCTGCAATCGGTAGTCTCTGAGCATCAATGGCAAGATCAAGCGTCTTGAACTGAGGTGCGGCGCTGCCATTGAGCGTTAATTTTCCGCTTTTGTTGAGCGTGGTCAGTAGCGCAATGTTGACGGTTTTGTCGGACTTGCTGGAAACGTGCTCGATTTTCAGGTTAAGCGCATCGGCACGCAGATTCACTGCTGGCGTCACTGCTTTGTCGTTAAAGGCGATGGCGCTATCGGTGACTGTCACACTATCCAGGGTGGCGATCCATTCTGGCGCTGGCGCAGTTTTTAAAGGTGTTTTTTCCTGTTTGCCAGCAGGAGCTGCACTGTTGATGAATTGCTGAAGATTGATATTCCCTTTGGCATCGCGGCGCACGTCGGCCTGCATGCCTGCGAGGTGCAGGGTGGCGGCGTTGAAGGTGCGGGCCTGGGTATCGACGTTAGCGTTGTCTAGCGTGATTTGTTTAATGTGTACGCTACCGTTGGCGCCTGTTTTTGCTGCAAGTCTGGCGTTGTTGATCTCTACTGCGATTTGATTTAACGCTACTTTACCGTCACTAATGGCGATCAATGTTTTGAGGGAAAGCTTGCCAGAAAGGTCGGCTGCCAGTGCTTTATTCAGATAGGGCTGATACTGCGCGAGCGAGACTTCGGCCAGGCTTGCTTCGCCATTGACAGTGAGCGGTGCTGGTGTGATCTTGCCGGCAAATTTGATTTCCTGTGTGCCATTGGTGCCTGTACTCAACGAAACGATGGCCGGTTGAGCGGTGGCTGCGAGTGAAAATTGCTTCACGTCTAGCGTCAGATTTTTGAGTTGGGTGTTGAAAGCAGGTGCGGCGTTGGCGGCGTCAGACCAGTTGATTGTGCCATCTTGAATCGTGAATTGGTCGAGAGTCAATTGTGGTGCCGGGTTATCGGTTTTTATGACGGGTGTACTTGATTCGTGTTGATTAGGGGATGCATCCGATGCGGTCGTCGATGCACCAAGGGCACTCCAATTGAGGTTGCCGTTTGCATCCAATGCAGCCCACACTTCTGGTGCCTCAATAGCGATTTTCCCGATGGCGGCATTGACGGTAAGGAGGTTAAATTTGTTGATGTGTGCGTCTATTTTTTGCGCTTTAAATAATGGTGCAGCATCCTTGTCGGCAAGTGCGATATCGCTGAGTTTGACATCGCCGGAGAGATTGATTTCCGGCTGGTTTTTTTCCGCAATATTGCGCATGAAAGTCAGGTCCAGATCGGTCGATAGCTTAGCGCTCTGGATGGCGATGGGCAACGGCACGGGTGAAAAGCCGACATAGCTGGCAACGTCGAGTTGGTCGATGTTGATCGCCAGCGCGGTTTCTTGACTGTTGGAGAACGGTTTGGAACGTCCTTTGAGTGCAAATGGCGCGCCGTTGACGGTCATTGACAGGTGTGGCTGCACAAATACATTGACTGCATTGGCGAAGTTAGAGATGTACGGCACACCGATGTTCAGGGCGGCAATATTGACATGCTTGTCGGTGACTTTGTCGTCAAAGATGATGGTCCCATTTTCCAGTTGAATATTGGAGACTGAAAAATGCGTTTCTTCTTTGCTCTTGGGCTTAGCCAGAATGCGGTCGATGACGTCGGAAAAATTATAGCGACCAATCCCTTCGGCGCTGGTGCGAATAATGTGTACGTTGGGTCCGGATAAGGTCACTTGCTGTAGTACCGGGGCGAGGTGAAAGATGGACGTGACGGAGGCGTCGACCAGTAGCTTTTTAGCAGAAAAAGCCGGCGTGATCTGGTCGGGCTCATAGAGTGTGAAATCGGTGGCGATGAGCGTGAGTGTCAGCGGATTAAAGCTGATTTTGCCTATCGTGGCCTTGCGCCCGAGTTGCTGCGCTATCTGCTGCTCTGCCAGATGTTTTGTCAGTGGGGGAATACCAAGCCAGCTGATGCCAGCCAATATAGCTAACCCTATCGTAGTAAAGCGCATCCAACGCAAAGTACGGGCTAGCCAGAGTGGGCGAGGGGAGTTTTTCATGTTGTTATTCCTTGCTGGGCGACAACATCAATATACTGCGAGCGAATGTTAATAGCCATTGGAATAGCCACGGTACGCCAGAATATGCGGACGTTATCCAGCGACCTCGTGCATATGCTGCAACTGATATTGTGTACTGCTAAACGTGATGTTGCGTGGATTTATTGCGTCATGGCGCGCTGTATCAGGCCGATGAGTTCAGCAGGTGTATTTGCCAAGGCATCCGCTTCCCATGTAGTGGGTTCGGCGTGGCCGCAATAGCCCCATGCGGCAGCGACTGTCGGCATTCCTGCGGCGCGACCAGCCTGAATGTCGCGCAGATCGTCCCCGACGTACCAGCACTCGTGCGCTTGTAAGTGCAGACGCCGGGCGGCCTCTAATAACGGTGCCGGATGTGGCTTTGGGTGGGCTGTGGTGTCGCCGGAAATAACGCATCCGGCATGTTGCAGCCCGATTTGCGGGACGAGCAGATCGGTGAACCGTGCGGCTTTGTTGGTGACAATGCCCCATGCCAGACCGCGCTGATGCAAGTCTTGAAGCAGGGCAGGTACGTCATCGAAAAGACGACTTTTTACCGCTAATGCTGCTGCGTAATTATCCAAAAACGCGATGCGCAATTCTTCATAACCATCCTCACCAGGTTTGATGCCGAAAGCAGCGCCGATCAGACCGCGTGCGCCAGCAGAGGCGAAGGGGCGCAACGCAGCATAGGCAGTGGCGGGCAGTCCGCGTTCATGTTGAATGCGGTTCATTGCTGCCGCCAAATCCGGTGCGGTATCGGCAAGTGTCCCGTCAAGGTCAAAGAGAATCGCGCGCGGTATTGGCAGAGGCATAATCAAAAATAGGTTGTTAAATGGATGAGGAGGAAGAGGACGTTAAGCCCTCTTTGTATCGTTACACTGGTCGGGTGCAGGCAATCATATAGTTGACGCTGACATCCTGATTGAGCGAATAAACCCGGGTAACGGGGTTATAGCTCATCCCTTTGATGCCATCAGTGATCAGCCCGGCGTTGCGGGAAAATTGTGACAGCTCGGCCGGTGTAATGAATTTTGCATAGTCGTGCGTACCTTTTGGCAACATACGCAGCAGATATTCAGCGCCGAGTATCGCAAACAAATACGCTTTCGGATTGCGGTTGAGGGTGGAGAAAAATACTTTTCCGCCCGGCTTTACCAGCGTGGCGCAAGCCCGGACGATGGAGGCAGGATCGGGGACGTGCTCAAGCATTTCCATGCAGGTAACGACGTCAAACTGACCGGCTTCCCGAGTGGCAAGGTCTTCCGCAGCAATTTTTTCGTAGCGCACCTGGACGCCTGATTCAAGACCGTGCAAATCAGCGACTTTCAGCGCTTTTTCTGATAAATCGACGCCTGTGACGTTAGCCCCTTTTTTTGCCATCGATTCGGCCAGGATGCCGCCACCACAGCCAATATCGACCACATTTTTACCAGCTAAGGCGGCGCGCGCACTAATCCATTCGAGGCGTAGGGGATTGATTTCATGCAAGGGGCGGAATTCAGCATCCGGATCCCACCATCGGTGTGCGAGATCACTGAATTTTTGGAGTTCTGAGGGGTCAACGTTCATGTGCGTAATGATAGCTGTAAACTACGGCTTTGCGGATATCCTTAAGCCAGAAAGAAACGTAAACTGAGACGAAAAAAAACCCCGCCGAAGCAGGGTTCTTTGATCGAGACTGAATCGATTACTTGGTTGTACCAACCACTTCGATTTCAACGCGACGGTTTTTAGCGCGGCCAGCAGCGGTCTTGTTATCAGCGACCGGTTGTGACTTGCCTTTACCTTCAGTGTAGACGCGGTTTTGTTCAATACCTTTGTGAACCAAATAAGCTTTGACAGCTTCTGCACGACGGATCGACAGTTTTTGGTTGTAGGCAACAGTACCGACCGAGTCAGTATGACCAACAGCGATGATGACTTCCAGGTTCAAATCACCCAGTTTAGAAGTCAGGTCATCCAGCTTTGCTTTGCCTTCTGGCTTCAGGACAGCTTTGTCGAAGTCGAAGAATGCATCAGCAGCAAAAGTAACTTTTTGCGAAGTTGGTGCAGCAATGACAACTGGAGCAGCTGGAGCAGGAGGGGCTACAGCAGGAGGTGCAGCTTGCGCTATTTCACCATCACAACCTGGAACTGAGTCAGCAGGTGTCCAGTATCCAGTGTGCCAGCACAGACCGTACGGATCACGGGCAATAGTGCCACGCGCATCTTGCAAGTAAGCGCTAGTTGGGGTTTTGGCTTGGATATCTTTTATTTCCTGCGCAGAGGCAGTCAGTGCGACGACTGCGGACGCAGCGAAGACGAGTTTTGCTAATTTATTCATGTTTCTCCTCTCGGTTGAGATATCCGCAGATTAACTGCGCAACTAATACACGACATCAAAAATTGGATAATACCACGTGATTCACGCCCTTTACATGTGAAATTATCTACACGCAATGAACTTGGCATCATTCTGCCACAGCCTTCTATTGCTAGCGAAGGATGGACAAATAGCTATGGTACGTTTCTCATTTTTTGTTGTTTTCATGCAACATCATATTGTGAGAAGATTATTTCTTTTAAGGACATCATATAGCGGATTTTTAAATTAAATGAATTATTTATAACATTTTTATAATATTTTCTAATTTATTAATTTAATCACCGTAGAAGTTTTCGTGGACACATTTATATGTCCGACATTAGTGGCCCCTAGTGATTCTTGGTATGCATAATTGTTGGGATAGTTTTGGCTATCCTTGACGTGCGCAGAAAAGCCGAATAGAGGGCGCCTCGTGCTAAAATCACGCGTCCTAATGTCTACCTTTGGCCGCATTTTCGATCAGGATCGATGATCCAAGGTACAACTATCCTTGTCATCCCTCGTTGTTGAAGCAGAATGTCCGGCCTTGGGTCAGCTTTATCCGTGATCTATCAACCTAAGTAAAGACGCACCGACTCGCTAATGGATCAATTCGCTAAAGAAACAATACCGATTTCCCTCGAAGAAGAAATGCGCAAGAGTTACCTCGATTACGCCATGAGCGTCATCGTCGGTCGTGCGCTGCCGGATGTGCGCGATGGTCTCAAGCCTGTGCATCGCCGGGTCTTGTTCGCCATGCACGAAATGAATAATGTCTGGAATCGCCCTTACGTCAAATGTGCGCGTGTAGTTGGGGAAGTCATGGGTAAGTACCACCCTCACGGCGATCAATCGATTTACGATACTTTGGTGCGGATGGCGCAGAACTTTTCGTTGCGCTACATGCTCGTCGATGGTCAGGGTAACTTTGGTTCGATTGATGGCGACGGCGCAGCTGCTATGCGTTACACCGAGTGCCGCCTGGATAAAATCGCCAGTGAAATCCTCGCCGATATCGATAAAGATACCGTGGATTTCGTGCCTAACTATGATGGCAAGGAAAAAGAGCCGTCGGTTTTGCCTACGCGTATCCCCAACCTGCTCATCAATGGCTCGTCTGGTATTGCGGTCGGTATGGCAACCAATATTCCCCCGCACAACATCACGGAAGTCATTAACGGCGCGCTGCACGTATTGCGCAATCCGGGTGTAACGATCGATGAGCTGATCGAAATTATTCCAGCGCCGGATTTCCCGACTGCCGGGATTATTTATGGCGTCTCCGGCGTACGGGACGGTTATCGCACCGGCCGTGGCCGGGTCGTGATGCGCGCTAAGACACATTTCGAAGAATATGGCCGTGAAGGTCGCACCGCGATCATCATTGATGAGTTGCCTTATCAAGTGAATAAGAAGGCGCTGCTGGAACGGATCGCCGAATTGGTGCGCGACAAAAAGCTCGAAGGTATTTCCGATCTGCGCGATGAGTCTGACAAATCGGGCATGCGCGTCGTGATCGAACTCAAGCGCGGCGAAGTGGCTGAAGTTGTACTTAATAACCTGTACAAGCAAACGCAATTGCAAGACACCTTCGGCATGAACATGGTGGCGTTGGTGGATGGTCAGCCTAAATTGCTGAATCTGAAGCAAATGCTTGAATGCTTTCTGTCGCATCGGCGCGAAGTTGTTACACGCCGTACCGTCTTTGAGTTGCGCAAGGCGCGTGAACGCGGTCATGTACTTGAAGGTTTGGCGGTTGCGTTAGCTAATATTGACGATTTCATTGCCATCATCAAAGCAGCGCCGACGCCGCCTGTGGCGAAAGCGGGCTTGATGGAGCGGTCATGGGATTCGTCCGTTGTGCGCGATATGCTGCAACGTACCGGTGCTGAAAATACCGGCGGCATCAATGCTTTCCGTCCGGAAAATCTGCCGCTACATTACGGTATCCAAACCGATGGTTTGTATAAATTGTCGGACGATCAGGCGCAAGAAATTCTGCAAATGCGTTTGCAACGCCTGACCGGTCTGGAGCAGGACAAGATTGTCAACGAGTACAAAGACGTGATGGTGACCATCGCTGACTTACTTGATATTTTGGCGAACCCAGAGCGCGTTACCGTCATCATCACCGACGAAATGAACGCCGCTAAAAACGAATACGGCATCGGTAATAAAGATGAGCGTCGTTCGCAGATTGAATTGAATCCAACTGATCTCGGCACGGAAGATTTGATCACGCCGCAAGACATGGTGGTGACCTTGTCGCACACCGGCTATATGAAATCGCAGCCAGTGTCTGAGTACCGCGCGCAAAAGCGTGGCGGGCGCGGCAAGCAGGCGATGGCAACCAAAGAAGACGATTGGATTGATCAGTTGTTCGTCGGCAATACGCACGACTACATCTTGTGTTTCAGTAATCGCGGTCGTCTGTACTGGCTGAAAATCTGGGAAGTCCCACAAGGTTCGCGCAATTCACGCGGTAAACCGATTGTGAATATGTTCCCGTTGCAAGACGGCGAAAAAATCACGGTCGTCTTGCCATTGTCAGGCGACAACCGTAGCTTCCCGGAAGACCGTTACATCTTTATGTCGACCAGTCTTGGTACGGTCAAAAAGACCCCTTTATCGGACTTTAGTAATCCGCGTAAAGCCGGGATTATTGCCGTTGATCTCGATGAGGGCGATTTCCTGATTGGTGCTGCGCTGACCGACGGACAGCATGATGTCATGCTGTTCTCCGACTCTGGCAAGGCTGTGCGCTTTGACGAAAACGATGTCCGTCCAATGGGCCGTACTGCACGCGGTGTGCGCGGTATGAACCTGGAAGACGGTCAGCAAGTCATCGCTTTGCTGGTTGCCGAAAACGAACAGCAATCGGTTTTGACCGCGACTGAAAACGGTTACGGGAAACGTACTCCGATCACTGAGTACACCCGTCATGGCCGCGGTACAAAAGGAATGATCGCGATTCAAACCAGTGAGCGTAACGGCAAGGTTGTTGCCGCCACGCTGGTTGATCCTAGCGATGAAATTATCCTTATCACTACCGGCGGCGTATTGATACGCACGCGTGTTGCTGAGATTCGCGAGATGGGGCGGGCCACACAAGGCGTGACGCTGATCGCGGTGGAAGATGGCACTAAGCTGAGCGGTCTGCAGCGCGTGATGGAAAGTGACGTTGAAGAAGTGGTCGAAGATAGTGCAGAAGTCCCGGCGGCCGATGCTAATACAGATGGTGTTGGTGAAGATGACAGCGCCGCCGGTAAAGAAGGCGGTCCTGCTGACGCCGAGTAATCGTATGTCAGCGCGTGTACATAAAACTGCGCTCGTAAAAACCGGTTGAGCAGGATTCTCCTGCTTGACCGGTTTATCGTTTGGTTCGCAACGTGACATGAATACATCTTCTGTTTTAAGTAGTTTTCCAAAAAATCTCGCTGTCCCCAGCTTTCATTGCCGAGTGCCAATATGACGATTTTTAATTTTTCCGCTGGTCCTGCCGTATTGCCCAAAGAAGTGCTGCAACAAGCTGCTGCTGAAATGCTGGATTGGCATGGTAGCGGGATGTCGGTGATGGAAATGAGTCATCGCGGCAATGAATTTATGTCAATACTAGAAAACGCCCAGCGCGATTTTCGTGAGTTATTGGACATTCCAGCTAACTATAAAGTGTTATTTTTGCAAGGCGGAGCGATTGCCGAGAATGCCATTATTCCGATGAATCTGGCGTCCCGTCTGAGTGCCGACAAGTCGCTCCCCGGTATCGCCGATTATGTGAACACAGGCACTTGGTCAAGCAAGTCGATTAAAGAAGCCCAGCGCTATTGCAAGGTCAATATCGCCGCCTCGTCAGAGCCGCAACAATTTGCGCAGATTCCACCGCGCGCGCGCTGGCAGTTGTCGATGGATGCCGCTTACGTCCATATTTGTACCAACGAAACCATCGACGGCGTCGAATATCAATTTACGCCCGAAGTCGCTATCGACACCAATGGCGCGCCCATCGTGGCTGATATGTCCTCACACATTTTGTCGCGCCCGGTGGACGTCTCTCAATACGGCGTCATCTATGGCGGCGCACAAAAAAATATTGGCCCGGCTGGCCTGACTATCGTTGTGGTGCGAGAAGATTTACTGGGCCACGCCATGCCAGCTTGCCCGTCGGCCTTCGACTGGAAAAACGTGGCCGATAACGACTCCATGTACAACACGCCGCCGACTTACGCGATCTATATCGCTGGACTAGTCTTTCAGTGGCTCAAGCGGCAAGGCGGTGTGGCGGTGATGGAACAAAAGAATATCGCCAAGGCCGCGTTGCTGTACGACTATCTGGATTCCACGGCCTTTTATCAAACCAAAGTGGCGGCAGACTGCCGCTCGCGCATGAACGTCCCGTTCTTTTTGCGCGACGAGTCACAGAATCAGGATTTCTTGAGCGGTGCCAAAGAACACGGTTTGTTGCAGCTAAAAGGGCATAAGTCGGTCGGTGGTATGCGCGCATCCATTTACAACGCGATGCCCATGGCCGGTGTCGAGGCGCTGGTGGCCTATTTGAAAGAGTTTGAAAAGCGGCATGGCTAACCTTGGCTAACGGTGAACAGGGCTGTTATTAAGCCCTTCACCACAGTCATCTTGGGCTGCATGCATTAACGCAATAGCGTAATAAAAAAGCGACGCAACCACACTCATCATGATCCAGGAAAAACTTCTTCCGTTACGCCAGAAAATCGACGACATTGACGCGCAAATTCTGGTCTTGCTTAATCGTCGCGCTCAGTTAGCGCAAGAAGTGGGGCATGTAAAAGCCCAGACAAATGCCCCGGTGTTCCGACCGGAGCGCGAGGCGCAAGTCCTGCGTAGCGTCGCAGATCGCAATCCGGGGCCGTTGCAATCGGGCGATGTGCAAACGATTTTCCGAGAAGTGATGTCTGCTTGCCGGGCGCTGGAGAAGCGCGTTACCGTCGCCTATCTCGGCCCTACGGGCACCTTTAGCGAACAGGCCGTGTATCAGCAATTCGGTCATGCGGTAGACGGTCTGGCATGTGTATCGATTGACGAAGTGTTTCGTGCCGCAGAAGCCGGAACCGCCGATTTCGGCGTAGTGCCGATTGAGAATTCATCTGAAGGCGTCATCAATCGCACGCTGGATTTGCTGCTGCAAACGACATTGCGCATTAGCGGCGAAGTGGCGATTCCGGTGCATCACAGCCTGATGACCAAAGACGGAACGACGGATCGCGTGACGCGCATTTGCGCGCATTCACAAGCATTGGCGCAATGTAATGCCTGGCTCAATCAGCATTATCCCAATATCGAACGACTGGCGGTGGCCTCCAACGCCGAAGCTGCGCGCATGGCGAGCGAAGATCCGACCGTTGCCGGTATCGCAGGCGAGCTTGCCGCGCAAACTTATGGCTTGCAAATTGTCAGTGCACATATTCAGGATGACCCGCACAACCGCACCCGTTTTGCGGTGGTGGGTCGCTTGCAGACTACGCCTAGCGGTAAGGATCAGACCTCATTGGTGCTGTCGGTGCCGAACAAAGCGGGCGCGGTCTACAGTTTGTTGTCGCCACTGGCCACGCACGGTGTGTCGATGAGCCGTTTTGAATCGCGGCCAGCGCGCATGGGCGCTTGGGAATATTATTTTTACGTCGATGTCGAAGGCCACGAGCAGGATGAAAAGGTTGCCAAGGCGTTGGCTGAACTGAAGCAAAATGCGGCGTTTTTCAAGTTGCTGGGGTCATACCCGCTGAGTCTTTAATATGCATAATTCACCTACACTTTTCTTATCATTTCTATAGAAAGCCCACGATGTCGATTCAACTTGGTCCAGAGTATGTTCGTGCCATCGCCCCGTATCAAGGCGGCAAACCGATCGCTGAAGTAGCGCGTGAATTCGGTCTCGATGAAGCGAAGATTATTAAACTTGCCTCGAATGAAAATCCGCTAGGCATGCCGGAGTCCGCCAGATTAGCGATGCAAGCCGCGGTCGCCGATATCGGCCGCTATCCAGACGCCAACGGGTTCGATCTGAAGGCCGCGATCATGGCCAAATACGATGTTCCTGCGGATTGGATTACGCTGGGCAACGGCAGCAATGACATTCTGGAACTGGCCACGCACGCCTTTGTGCAGCAGGGGCAAGCCACGATGTATGCCGAGTATTCATTTCTGGTCTATGCGTTAGCGACACAGGCGGTTGGCGCACGCGCAATCGTGGTGCCGGCCAAAGACTTCGGTCATGATTTGCAGGCGATGGCGGCGGCGATTACGGATGACACACGGCTCATTTTTATCGCTAATCCGAATAATCCGACCGGCACTTTTATTCCTGCTGCTGAAATTGATGCTTTCTTGCAGCGTGTGCCGTCGAACGTTGTCGTGGTGCTTGATGAGGCCTATAACGAATATCTGCCGCCTGAGCTGCAATTTGATGCCATTGCCTGGGTGCGTCGCTATCCGAATTTGCTGGTGTCGCGCACGATGTCGAAAGCCTATGGATTGGCTGGTTTGCGGATCGGCTTCTGTATCGCGCAGCCTGCGATCACGGATTTGCTTAACCGTATTCGTCAGCCATTCAATGTTAATTCGTTAGCGCAAGCAGCTGCAGTTGCCGCGCTCAATGATCAGCCATTCTTGCAACATAGCGCCCAAGTTAATACCGACGGTTATGCGCAGTTGACGGCGGCGTTCGATGCGTTGAAGCTGACTTACGTGCCGTCGTTCGGTAACTTCGTCATGGTCAAGGTTGGTGAAGATGAGGGCGCGGGCGCGCGGGTCAATCTGGCGTTGTTGAAGCAGGGAATTATTGTGCGCCCGGTCGGAAATTACGGCTTGCCGCAATGGCTGCGCATCACGATAGGGCTGCCGCATGAAAATGCTGCCTTTATCGCCGCGTTGCAAGCCTTGATGGCTTGATGGTGTTGCGTCGTCATCACTAAAATCTAACCTTTCACTCACCCTCTGCTCAATCCTTCATCGTGTTTAAGAAAATTGCTATTTTTGGCGTTGGCCTCATAGGAGGATCGTTTGCGTTGGCGCTCAAACAGGCCGGTGCGGTTGCGCAAGTTGTGGGTGCGGGACGCAGTCTGGCATCGTTACAACGTGCGCTGGAACTCGGTATGATTGACGCCATCGCGACCTCGCCTGCGGACGCTGTAGCGGACGCCGATCTGGTGTTGATTGCTGCGCCAGTGGCCCAAACCGGCGCAATACTCGCCAGTATTGCGCCGTATTTGCAAGCCCGAACCATCGTCACCGATGCCGGAAGTACCAAAGGCGATGTTGAAGCGTCTGCCCGCTTGGCGCTAAGCGAAAAAATTAGTCAGTTTGTACCCGGTCACCCGATTGCCGGGCGCGAAAGTAATGGTCCTGATGCAGCGATCGTGAGTTTATATATCGGCAAAAAAGTCGTGCTCACGCCATTGCCTGAAAACAGCGCCGAAAACATACAGCGCGTTGCCGATGCATGGCAACTGTGCGGCGCGCACATACACTGTCTTTCAGCCGCGCAGCACGATCTGGTGTTTGCCTCGGTGAGTCATTTGCCGCATCTTTTGGCCTACGCGCTGGTCGACGATATTGCCAATAAACCGCATGCCGATGTGCTGTTTCAGTATGCCGCCAGCGGATTTCGCGACTTCACCCGTATCGCTGGATCATCGCCGGAAATGTGGCGCGATATTTCACTGGCGAATCAGGATGCGCTGCTGCAAGAGCTGGACGCTTATCAGGTCAAGCTGACGCAGTTGCGCGGCTTGCTGGCAGCGCGGGATGGTGCAGGTCTGGAGGCGATTTATCGGAACGCGCAACAAGCGCGCCAACATTGGATTAGCGCCATAGAAGCGGCGGAAAAACAGAATAAGGAAGGTGGAGATTAATGGATAAGAAAATGAAACAAGCCAAGCACTACCCGGAATATATCGATGTACATCCGGTTGCAAAATGCCAGGGCACGGTGAAATTACCCGGCTCAAAAAGTATTTCTAATCGTACTTTGTTGTTGGCAGCCCTCGCCAACGGCACGACAGAGATTCTCGACTTGCTGGCGTCCGACGACACGCTGGTGATGCTGATGGCGTTGAAGCAATTGGGCGTCAACTGGGAGCAGGACGAGGATACGCAACGCTATACCGTGCAAGGTTGCGCCGGACGTTTTCCTACGCATCAGGCCGACTTGTTTATGGGCAATGCCGGGACTGCGATTCGTCCTTTAACTGCGGCATTGGCGGCGATGGGCGGCGACTATACGTTGCACGGCGTGGCGCGTATGCACGAGCGGCCTATCGGTGATCTGGTCGATGCCTTGAATGCCATCGGTACGCGGATTGCCTATACCGGTGTTCCCGGCTATCCGCCATTGCACATCCAACGTGGTCAGTTGCATGCGCACCGGATGTCGGTACGCGGCAATGTATCGAGCCAATTTTTAACCGCATTATTGATGGCCGCACCGCTGATCGCGAAAGATCAGGCGGTCACGATCGATGTCATTGGCGAGTTGATTTCTAAGCCGTATATTGAAATTACCCTCAATCTGATGCAGCGTTTTGGTGTCACTGTTGCACGCGACGACTGGCAATCATTCACTGTGGCTGCCGGACAGCAATATCAAAGTCCGGCCACGATTCATGTCGAGGGGGACGCTTCATCGGCTTCTTACTTTCTGGCAGCTGGCGCGATCACTGGTGGCCCGGTCAGGGTTGAGGGCGTTGGTAAAAATAGTATTCAGGGCGATGTGCGTTTTGTTGAAGCGCTGCAACAGATGGGCGCAGACATCACGATGGGCGATAACTGGATCGAAGTCTCTTCAACGGGCGTATTGAAAGCGATTGACGCTGACTTTAATCACATTCCTGATGCGGCAATGACCATCGCAGTGGCGGCGTTATATGCCGATGGTCCTAGTACTTTACGTAACATAGCCAGCTGGCGCGTGAAGGAAACCGACCGCTTGAGCGCGATGGCGACTGAACTACGCAAGCTCGGCGCGATAGTCGAAGAGGGCGAGGATTATTTGCGCGTGACGCCGCCGACTGTGATGCAACCGGCCACGATAGCAACCTACGACGATCATCGTATGGCGATGTGCTTCTCTTTGGCGGCGCTCGATGGCGCTGCGCTGCGCGGTACGACAGTACGTATTGATGATCCGAAATGTGTAGCAAAAACGTTCCCTGATTATTTTGATGTTTTTGCCAAGCTCGCTGAGCAAACTTTACTGTAAGGCGACATGCTCAATACTCCTTTTTCGATCGAAGATGTCTTTGAATTAGCCACGCTTGCAACCATTGAACGCGCTCAGGAATATGTCAGGCAGCAGCGGGTAATCAGCATTGTTGTGCAGGAAGAGACACTGCTCGGACGTGTTCTGGGAAGTGGCAAAAGCATGTACCACCAGTGCATTGAGTTGGCCGATGATGATGGGAATGTCTATTTAGAAGGCGGCTGCAGTTGTCCCGTTGGCTATAACTGCAAGCATGTCGTTGCAGTCCTCATTCAATATTTAGAAGATGAGGGTATTCCAACTGAGGTTTCATTCACTCGGGCAGAAAATCAAGCGCATCCATCCGTCGCGCTATTGCCGCGCCTCATCGGTAACTGGTTGCAGCGCGTAGAGGATGAATTGGTCGTCAAGCCGATGGCAATGGCGATGCAATCCGTTCCTGCTCCTGTTGCTTCGGCGCATCGGCTTGTTTTTGCATTGGTTCCGGTTCAAAACGGCAAGCAGGTTTTACTTTCTTTGTGTAAAGCGCGGCTGCGTAAAGATGGTCGTTTTAGTTCGGTCAAACCGCTGAGTGATAGTTATAATTTTTTTACCGCCATGCGCGAGTTTGAAAAAGAGATCGATCAGGATGCGGTGAGTTTGTTCCTTGCCTTGCTCAATCGTAAGCAGCAAAGTGCGCCGTATTATCAATCCCAAAGTCAGCAAAATAACTGTGAGTTAAGCGGCAAGCTGGGCGCGCAATTATTGCGTCTGTTACTCGAGAAAAATAACCTGCTATGGGCGAACTCCCCTGTTGATCTCAGCAAAGGGCAAGCACATTTTCTGTCGTTGTCGCCCCCGCGCACTGCGACCTTGGAGTGGGATGAACAGCGACAAGAAGAATCCTTAGACGAGCCGCGCGATGCGCCGCATATGAAATGGGCCCGACCTGCCGGCAAAGCGGCGAAATCGCCGGAGATGCCGCGTGAGGTCTCGAAACTGGTCTGGAAATTTGCGTCCGATTCTACGTCTGCCACCGATATCGGTACCGACTTGCCGTCGGAGCGCGGGGAGACGATTGATTATGTTTTGCCGACTGTACCGCCTTGGTATATCAATAATTTGTCTTGCGGCGAACTGACGTTGCCGTCGATTTTTCAAAAAATTGCGCAAGATGCGTTGATCAATTTGGTGGCGCAAGCGCCCTTGCTTGATGCCGGTAATAAGCTGCAAGTCGCGCAGTTATTGCTTGCGCAGGGCGTGAGCGATGTGATCCCGTTGCCTGTTGAGGTGCCATTTTCTATTCTGGAATCGATTACGCCGCAACCGAGATTGGTTTTGGGTAACCTGCCGTTCGATAAAGGTGTGCGGGGGGACTTTGCGCAACTATCTTTTGTCTACGACAGAATGATTGTTTCTGCCCAATTTAGTCCTTCATTTCAGCGCAATGGCGCGTCAGGGATTGAGCGAATTATCCGCAATCAGGCCCTGGAAAATGCGGCTCACCAACTATTGCTGGATCACCATTTTCACGCAGTACAAGATAGCGAGCATTTTTCCGGACCGCGACAAGATGCCTTCCTGATGACTGAAGAGGCCGCATGGTTACGCTTTGCGAAACACGGTATCCCCGCTTTGAGCGCGGCGGGGTGGCGGATCGATAAAACAGCCGATTATCGTTTTGATTTGACCGATATCGACGATTGGTATGCCGACATTCAGGAGGCCAGCGCCGATCAGCAGGGTAATCCCTGGTTCGATCTGGCGTTAGGGATCGTCATTAATAACGAGCGCGTTTCTTTGCTGCCGTTATTGATTGATCTGATTCGTCAGGCTCCGGATGACTTTAATCAGCGGGCCTTGGCACAGCGTGATGACAGTGACGAGTTTCTGGTGGAGCTGGAAAGCGGACAGCGCGTGGCGTTGCCGTGGGGGCGAATTAAGCCGATTTTGACGACGCTGGGGGAGCTATATTTCACCGATAAACTCGGCGATTCAGTGCGGCTTTCCGTGCTGGATGCGGCGCGGCTTGCTGAGTTGGAGGGGAGTGCTGAACTGCGCTGGATGGGTGGTGAGCGCTTGCGCCAATTGGGACAGAAGCTCAATAGCTTCGGAGGCGTTCAACAAGTTGCTGTGCCCGACGGATTGCAGGCAAGCTTGCGCGACTATCAGCGCGAGGGTTTGTCCTGGATGCAGTTTCTGCGTGAATATGATTTTGCCGGGATTTTGGCTGACGATATGGGGCTGGGAAAAACCATTCAGGCGTTGGCGCATATTTTGATCGAAAAGAATGCGGGACGTTTGACCTCCCCGGCGTTGATCGTCGCGCCGACGAGTTTGATGGCGAACTGGCGGGAAGAGGCGGAGCGCTTTGCTCCGTCACTGAAAGTATTGGTGCTGCAGGGCAAAGAGCGGCTCGCTTATTTTGATCACATCGGCGACTACGACGTGGTGTTGACGACCTATGCGCTCTTGCCGCGCGACGAAGAGCGGTTGCGTGCGCACGATTATCATTTGTTGATTCTGGATGAAGCGCATTACATTAAAAATGCGCGCTCAAAGGCGGCCCAAAGCGCAGCCTTAATTAAAGCCCGACATCGCTTGTGTCTGACGGGAACCCCGCTCGAAAATCACTTAGGTGAATTATGGTCGCAGTTTCATTTCTTGCTGCCGGGGTTATTGGGCTCAGAAAAAGACTTCAATCGGGACTTCCGCACGCCGATAGAAAAGTACGCCGACGATGACCGCAGAGCCTTGCTGGTGCGCCGCATTAAGCCTTTTTTATTGCGTAGAACCAAGGATGCCGTGGCTAGTGAATTACCGCCCAAAACGGAAATGGTGCGCCATGTAGAGCTTTCTGGTGCGCAGCGGGATTTATATGAAACAGTGCGTCTGGCGATGGATAAAAAAGTCCGTGCTGCGATTGAGAGTAAAGGCGTGGCGCGTAGTCAGATCATTATTTTGGAAGCATTGCTGAAATTGCGGCAGGCATGTTGCGATCCACGATTGGTGAAAACGACGAAGGTGGAGGATGGTCGTACATCGACTGTGCCTTCGGCCAAGTTGTTGGAATTAATGGAAATGGTGGTGGAGTTGCGTGAGGAAGACCGACGTATTTTGATCTTCTCGCAGTTCACCAGCATGCTCGCCTTGATTGCCGAAGCACTTACCGCCGTCGATATTAGTTACGCATTACTGACGGGCGAAACGAAAGATCGCGCAGCAGTAGTGCGTTCATTTCAGAGCGGGGAAGTACCGGTATTTTTGATTAGTCTTAAAGCTGGTGGCGTCGGCTTGAATCTGACCGCTGCCGACACCGTGATTCATTACGATCCCTGGTGGAATCCTGCTGCGGAATTGCAAGCTACCGACCGCGCCTGGCGAATTGGTCAGGATAAGCCGGTGTTTGTGTACAAGCTCATCGCTAAAGGCACGGTCGAAGAAAAAATTCAGGCTTTGCAAGGTAAGAAGGCGGCGCTGGCTAACGCTATATTGGGCACTAGCGGGGAGGCGTTGAGTTTGAAGCTGACTGCGGAAGATTTGCAGGCTATTTTTGCACCGTTGGATTAAGAACATTGGGTTGAAAGACCGCTTTTTCATGCAATATTTTTGCATTAAGTGTGAAAAAGCCGGTGTATGCGAGACAATCGGTCTGCGGTCTCTGATCTCGAAAAATCAGGCTGATTTTATAATTTGTTAATAATTGAGTATTCATGTCTACTATTTACACCCCCGTCATTGCCATCGACGGACCAACCGCTTCGGGTAAGGGCACCGTCGCTCAAAAAGTCGCCCAGCGCCTGGGTTTTCACTACCTTGATTCGGGGGCGTTGTATCGACTCACAGCGTTATCTGCACTGCGGCGCAATACGGCACTCGACGATGAACATGCGCTTGCTAAAGTGGCTGAGCATTTGCATTGCCAATTCGATGGCGCTCACATATTTCTGTCGAAAGAAGACGTTAGTGAGGCGATTCGCGCTGAGAATGTTGGTAATGTTGCATCTAAAATTGCGACATTGATGCCGGTCAGACAGGCGCTTTACGGGCTGCAACTGGGTTTTCATCGTGCACCGGGCTTAGTCGCAGATGGCCGTGATATGGGAACGGTGATTTTTCCTCACGCCGTACTGAAGGTATTTCTGACAGCAAGTGTTGCCGCCAGGGCGCAAAGGCGTTACAAGCAATTGATTGACAAAGGGATTTCTGCTACAATTCAAGACCTCACAAAGGATTTGAGTGAGCGCGATGATCGCGATACGCATCGCAGTTCTGCTCCACTGAAAGCTGCCGAAGGGGCATTTCTTCTGGATACTTCGGAACTCACCGCAGAGCAAGCGGTTGAACAAGTACTCAATTGGTATGCCGTAGCAAAGCAGTAATATCCGATATTTGTTGTTTATTTTGTTGTCCCTAGCTGTTCGGTCTGGCGCAAAGCTGGATCGAACGTTTAAAAACCTAACCCTTTATTGATCGTATTCTGGTTGTTGTGCTTATTTAAGAATCTTTATATAGCACGTTTGAATGCGTCGCAATACTGGCAAACTAGTCCAATCCTATGTCCATCACTGTTCTCTCCTCTACCTCTGGCGAATCTGATCTATTTGCCGCAATGTTTGAAGAATCGCTGTCACGTCAAGACATGCGTTCTGGTGAAGTGATTTCTGCTGAAGTCGTTCGTCTTGACCATAACTTCGTTATCGTCAACGCCGGCCTGAAGTCAGAAGCCTTCATTCCAATTGAAGAATTTAAAAATGACCTCGGCGAACTTGAAGTAGCGGTTGGAGATTTCATCTCCGTTGCTATTGAATCGCTGGAAAACGGTTTTGGCGACACGATCCTGTCGCGTGACAAAGCTAAACGTCTGGCATCGTGGCTCTCGCTTGAAAAAGCGATGGAGTCTGGCGAGATCGTCACTGGTACTGTCAATGGTAAGGTTAAGGGCGGTCTGACTGTTCTGACCAACGGCATTCGTGCTTTCTTGCCAGGTTCACTAGTCGATACGCGTCCTGTTAAAGACACTACGCCGTTCGAAGGCAAGACGATGGAGTTCAAGGTCATCAAGCTTGATCGCAAGCGTAATAACGTTGTGTTGTCACGTCGCGCTGTGATCGAAGCATCGATGGGCGAAGAGCGTCAGAAATTGATGGAAACGCTGAAAGAAGGCACCATCGTTAATGGCGTGGTCAAGAACATCACTGACTATGGCGCATTTGTGGATCTGGGCGGTATCGATGGTCTGTTGCACATCACCGATCTGGCATGGCGTCGTGTGCGTCACCCATCGGAAGTGTTGACAGTCGGTCAAGAGATCACTGCCAAGGTCCTGAAGTACGATCAAGAGAAAAACCGTGTTTCACTGGGCGTCAAGCAATTGGGCGACGATCCTTGGACAGGTTTGTCACGTCGTTATCCACAACATACCCGTCTGTTCGGTAAAGTTACCAATCTGACTGACTATGGCGCATTCGTTGAAGTCGAGCAAGGTATCGAAGGTCTGGTTCACGTCTCAGAAATGGACTGGACTAACAAGAACGTGGCACCAAACAAAGTCGTTCAATTGGGCGATGAAGTTGAAGTCATGGTTCTGGAAATCGACGAAGACCGTCGTCGTATCAGCCTGGGTATGAAGCAATGTAAAGCTAACCCTTGGGATGATTTTGCGATTACCCACAAAAAGGGCGATAAAGTCCGTGGCGCAATCAAGTCGATTACTGACTTTGGCGTGTTTATCGGCCTGGCCGGTAACATCGATGGTCTGGTCCATCTGTCGGATCTGTCATGGACAGAAACTGGCGAAGAAGCAGTCCGTCGCTTCAAAAAGGGTGATGAACTGGAAGCCATCGTATTGGCTATCGATGTTGAGCGCGAGCGTGTTTCTCTGGGCGTTAAGCAACTTGAAGGCGATCCATTCAATAACTTCGCAGCAATGAACGACAAAGGTTCATTAGTTACTGGAACTGTTAAGTCGGTTGAGCCTAAGGGTGCTGTAGTGCAATTGTCTGAAGAAGTTGAAGGCTACCTGCGCGCTTCCGAAATCTCACGCGATCGCGTTGAAGATGCCGGTACTCACCTGAAAGTCGGAGATGTTCTGGAATTGATGGTCATCAACGTTGATCGTAAAGCACGCGGTATTCAGCTTTCGATCAAGGCTAAAGACAATGTTGAGACACAAGAAGCAATGCAAAAGATGTCTTCGGACTCTAACGCTGCTTCCGGTACAACTAGTCTGGGCGCGTTGTTGAAAGCTAAATTCGACAACAAGTAAGCAAGAGTTAAGCGAGCACGTTAATGACAAAGTCGGAGTTGATTGCCCGCTTGGCCGAGCGTTATCCGCAGTTGGTTGCTAAGGATGCGGATTACGCGGTCAAAACTATACTTGATGCGATGGCCGATGCTTTATCGACCGGTCAGCGCATAGAGATTCGTGGTTTCGGCAGTTTTGCGCTAAACCGCAGACCGCCGAGAATTGGTCGTAACCCGAAATCTGGGGACAAAGTGATGGTGTCGGAAAAGCGTGTGCCACACTTCAAGCCAGGTAAGGAGTTACGTGAGCGGGTCGATGCGATGGTAGGGCAACCGATCAACGAAGACTGAGTTGTGCGTACAAAATAAAAACGGCATCTTCGGATGCCGTTTTTTTTCACGTACAATTTCATCTTTTAAGGTCGTATAAATAAGGCCGTATAAATGATTATCCGGACTTAGTTATATTGCTTCATGTAAGTTTTTGGAGATGTGGACTGCTCTGATGTTTTTTGAGCGTTGTGCAGTGGTCCGATAAGTTTGTCTGATACCGTAGAAATTGCAAGTTGACCTAGCGCAAACTGCGCTGCTTTATATTCCAATCAGGAACCGATTATGAAACTCATTTCCCGAGCTATTGCGATTTTACTATTTCTGGTGTTCTTTGGTTTTGCATTAAAGAATACGCAGGAAGTCACGCTCGATTTTTTCCTTAATCACCAAATTCGCGGGCCGTTAGTCTTAGTTTTGCTTGGTTTTTTTGCTTCAGGCGCTATTCTGGGCGTCTTGGCGATGACGCCTGCGGTATTTCGTTATCGTCGTAATGCATCTAAAGCCCAAAAAGCGTTGATATCAATACAACGTGAGCAAGAAGCACAGCGACTAGCAAGCACTGAACCGCCACAACCGGATAGCGTCCGAAATACATGATGCCTGCAGTAGCAGCGTCCGCCTCATAATGTGGGGGGGCGTAGTAGTTTTTTGGCTACACCTGAATCCAAACATGTCACAAACACGCTAGCTATCGGAATATCGAAGAGAATAATAAGCGGTCTCTCGTACGTTAGTCTGGCACCAGGCATCCATCCATCAATTGTCACACTTTATGCGAATAACAAGTCTGTATGGAATTTGAAACCTGGTGGTTATTAGGTATCCCGATCTTTTTTGGTCTGGGTTGGATCGCCGCACGCGTGGATATCAATCAATTGATTTCTGAGTCGCGTAGTTTGCCCCGTGGTTATTTTAAAGGGCTTAATTTTTTACTCAACGAACAGCCCGATAAAGCGATTGATGCTTTCATCGAAATTGTAAAACTTGATCCAGAAACAGCTGAACTTCATTTCGCCCTGGGAAATTTGTTTCGTCGCCGTGGTGAGACTGAGCGCGCGATTCGGGTTCATCAGAATTTGTTGGCGCGGCCCGATCTGGAGCAGGAACATCGACTGCACGCACAGTTTGAATTAGGACAGGATTATCTGAAGGCGGGATTGTTGGATCGCGCAGAAGAAAGTTTTAATCTGCTCATCGGCACTTCATACGGTGCGCAAGCGGGGCGTGCATTGCTAGAAATTTATCAGCGTGAAAAAGAATGGCAGCGCGCCATTGAGGCGGCCCAGGCATTACAGGATGCCGGTGCTGGTGGTCGCCAGAAAGAGATTGCCCAGTTTTACTGCGAATTGGCTCAGGATGCATTGGTTGATGGTCATCCTGACGCTGCCATGATGTTGCTGGAAAAAGCGCTGGTGAACGACCGTAACAGCGTCCGGGCGACGATGCTATCGGGCGATGTGTATCTGGCGAAAGATGATGCCGAGGCAGCATTAGTTGCATGGCGTAGGGTTGAGCAGCAAAGCGTACCGCATGTCGCGTTGGTTGCGCAGCGGTTGATGGCTGGTTATCGTGCAGTCGGCCGGCCGCATGAGGGCGTGAATTTATTGCGCTCATATTTGGCCGAAGCATCCTCTATCGATTTGCTGGAAGTCGTATTCAAGGCAGTATTGGAACTCGACGGGGTTGATGCGACCAATCATTTGGTGAGTGATGAACTGCGCCGTACACCGACCTTACTTGGGCTCGATAAGTTGTTGGAAGCCCGGTTAATGATTGCTGCGCCAGAAATGCATTCGGAACTTTCGGTGGTAAAAAATCTGGTGCATGGTTATACCCAAAAACTAGCGCGCTACCAATGTAGCCATTGCGGTTTTAAGGCGCGCCAATTTTATTGGCAATGTCCAGGGTGTAGTCGCTGGGAAACCTATCCGCCGCGTCGGACAGAAGAGTTGAATGTGATGAATTAATGAGTTCACTCATTAAAGTAGGACTTACGCAAAATTGTTCCAGCAGAGCAGACCTTTGAAGCCAGTATTTCAGTACGACTAGGCGGGCGTAACGGCGCTGGGGCGATTTTGCGTAAGTCCTATAAAGTAGAGATTCAGTGTGACAAAACACTAAACGGAAGAACATGAAAATAACAATTATAGGTACTGGCTATGTCGGCTTAGTCACAGGCGCTTGTCTGGCTGAGTTGGGCAACGATGTCTTTTGTCTGGATGTCGATGAGAACAAAATAGCCATTCTTAATGGCGGCGGCATTCCGATACACGAACCCGGCTTGGCTGAGATCGTTGGCCGCAATCGCGCCAATGGCCGCTTGCGGTTTTCGACCGATATTGCAGCGAGCGTTGCACACGGCCAAATTCAGTTTATTGCAGTGGGTACGCCACCGGATGAGGATGGATCGGCTGATCTGCAGTACGTTCTCGCAGCAGCGCGCAATATCGGTAAATATATGACTGATTTTAAGGTCATTGTCGATAAATCGACGGTTCCGGTAGGTACAGCAGACAGAGTTAGTGCCGCAGTTCGGGCTGAGTTAGCGAGCCGCACACCGTGCGATGAAATGACAAAGTTCTCAGTCGTATCGAATCCAGAGTTTCTCAAAGAAGGCGCCGCCGTTGAAGATTTCATGCGTCCCGACCGTATCGTGATCGGCTGCGACGATGGACACGAAGGTCTGCATGCACGCGCCTTGATGACGCAACTGTACGCCCCGTTTAATCGTAATCACGAGCGCACCTATTGGATGGATGTGCGTTCTGCCGAATTCACTAAATATGCCGCTAACGCGATGCTGGCAACGCGGATTTCATTCATGAATGAATTGGCCAATCTGGCCGATAAGGTCGGGGCTGATATCGAAGCGGTCCGTCACGGTATTGGCTCGGACCCCCGCATCGGCTATAGTTTTTTGTACGCTGGTTGCGGTTACGGCGGTTCGTGTTTTCCTAAAGACGTTCAGGCGCTGGAGCGTACTGCGCGTGGTTATGATCAGGAGTTGTTGATTCTGCGTGCGGTCGAGCAGGTTAATAATAATCAGAAATATGTGCTGGGTAATAAAATTGTGGAACGCTTTGGTAGCGATTTAAGCGGTAAGCATTTTGCGCTATGGGGCTTGGCGTTCAAACCCAATACTGACGATATGCGGGAAGCCTCGTCGCGGGTGTTATTACGCGAATTGCTCGACCGTGGTGCCTCGGTAGCAGTGCATGATCCGGTCGCAATGGTCGAGGCTAAACGTGTGCTGGATTTGGATTTTGCGACGACGCCAGAATTATTGGCGCGCCTGCATTTCTGTGAGAGTCAAATGGCAGCCTTGCAGGACGCCGATGCACTCGTCATCGTGACCGAATGGAAAACTTACCGTAGTCCGGATTTTGAGCAGGTTCGCACTCATCTGAAGCAGCCGGTTATTTTTGATGGTCGTAATTTATATGATCCTGCGGTGATGAGCGAAATCGGTTTCGAGTACTACGGCATTGGCCGTTCAGTATTGACGCGTAAGTGAGGTTGAGAAAAAATGAAAGCCGATAATGCAGTGAAAGTAGCCCGGCAACATCCCGCTTCGTTTGAAAACGTTCAGATTCTGGTGGTTGGCGATGTGATGCTAGACCGTTACTGGTTCGGCGAAGTCAATCGTATTTCACCAGAGGCACCGGTCCCGGTAGTACGTATCGAAAAACGTGAAGAGCGTCTGGGCGGTGCGGCCAACGTTGCGCGCAATATTGCAACGCTGGGCGGTGGTGCCGGTTTGTTGGGCGTGGTGGGCGAGGATGAAGCTGGGGACGCAGTAGATAGCTTACTAACGGAATTGGGGATCAACAGTTTTTTGACCCGCGACCCGGCAATCTCCACCATCATCAAGTTGCGCATCATTGGCCGTCAACAACAATTATTGCGGATAGATTTTGAAGAGCCGCCAACGGATATCGTGTTGCGCGATAAGTTGACCCGCTACAACACCTTGTTGCCGCAATATAACGTGATCGTTTTGTCGGATTATGCCAAAGGCAGTCTGGTTAATGTTGCCGATATGATTGCTACTGCTAAACAGGCCGGGAAATGTATCTTAGTCGACCCGAAAGGCGATGATTTTTCACGTTATACAGGGGCCACGATACTGACGCCCAACAAATCGGAATTGATACGCATCGTTGGTAGCTGGAAGAGTGAGGAAGAATTAGAGATTAAAGCGCAGAATTTACGAAAGTCACTCGCTCTGGAGGCGCTGTTGGTGACCCGCTCAGAAGAGGGAATGAGCTTGTTCACCGCGCAGGAAGTG
Source organism: Glaciimonas sp. GG7 (assembly GCF_052976905.1). Taxonomy (NCBI): domain Bacteria; kingdom Pseudomonadati; phylum Pseudomonadota; class Betaproteobacteria; order Burkholderiales; family Oxalobacteraceae; genus Glaciimonas; species Glaciimonas sp. GG7. The sequence continues at coordinate 27,532 of NZ_JBRIIQ010000019.1, forward strand.
ATGCATTTTCCGGCGATGGCGCGTGAGGTGTTTGATGTTTCTGGTGCCGGAGACACGGTCATTGCGACTATGGCGGTCATGCTGGGAGCGGGTTTTCCGATTGCTGAAGCGGTGGCAATGGCAAATCGAGCTGGTGGCATCGTCGTTGGTAAGTTGGGTACGGCAACTGTCACCCACAAAGAACTGTTTCCATAAGCCAAGTCCTATAGTGTCAGGGTTATGGCGATTCTTATTGAATCTCTCTATTTATAATGATCAAGGCGCATTCGCGTCTTGGTCATTTTTTGTATTTTCTCTACATCGCTATTCAATTAACGTCATTCGCATGGTGTTGTCCATAAATTAGGGCAAGAGCATATGGCTTGCTGAAAGCGTTTTGAGGAAATCCGGATTTTGATGACTCTCACACTCAACATAAAAGGACAGTATGCTTAAAAAGTTACTACAAATAATGACAATGTTTATTGCAACTATGGGCCTGGTATTTGCACAAGTTGATGTCAACAAGGCCGATAGGGCCGCCTTGGATGGTGTAAAGGGCATTGGGCCAGTTACTTCAAAACGTATTCTTGATGAACGGGCTAAAGGCGGTAATTTTAAGGATTGGCATGATTTTGAAGAGCGCGTTAAGGGCATCGGTGAAAAAAATGCTTTGAAGTTATCAACGGCGGGTTTACAGGTGAACGGACAGGCTAAATCAGTCGTAGCAATCAATCCTAAAGCGCAGCCTAAAAAAGAAGTCTCCGTTAAAAAATAAAAAAGATAGTTTGCCTGCTCTCTATAAAAGCTCCTTCGCAAAAAGGGGCTTTTTGATGTTCAGATAAACATAAAGCAATATGCCAGCCATGTTTTAAGACTGCTTCACGCGTATTTTTTCCAAGATCGACTATCCCGCATACGCATAATAAAGTCTCATATTAGAATGACTTATTTACCTCCTATGTAAGCGTAAACCATGCCATATTTGACTATTGAAGACACGATTGGAAATACCCCGTTAGTACAGCTAAAACGGATTTCGGCAGAAGCTGGGCTACGAAACAATATTATTCTGGGTAAATTAGAAGGCAATAACCCTGCCGGTTCAGTCAAGGACAGGCCGGCACTGTCGATGATTAAACGTGCTGAAGCACGCGGGGATATCAAGCCTGGCGATACCTTGATTGAAGCAACCAGCGGCAATACCGGTATCGCGTTAGCAATGGTTGCCGCCATGCGCGGTTATAAGATGGTGTTGCTGATGCCAGAAAATCTAAGTGAAGAACGACGTCAAAGTATGGCCGCTTACGGCGCCAAAATTATTCTCACGCCAAAGACGGGCGGGATGGAGTACGCACGCGATCTCGCGCAAAAAATGGAAAAAGATGGCGAGGGTTTGATTCTTGACCAATTTGCCAATCCGGATAATTCGTTGTCGCATTACGAAACAACAGGGCCTGAAATCTGGCGCGACACAGACGGACGCGTTACGCACTTCGTCAGTGCGATGGGAACCACCGGCACTATCATGGGCGTGTCGCGATTTCTCAAAGAAAAAAATCAGGCAATACACATCATCGGTGCACAGCCTGAGGAAGGCTCACAAATTCCTGGCATTAGAAAATGGCCAGAAGCGTATATGCCGAAAATTTATGATGGTTCGCGAGTTGATCAGATTGAGTCAGTCAGTCAGGCGGCGTCCGAGCATATGGCGCGCAGACTGGCAAGTGAGGAGGGGATTTTTTGCGGGATATCTGCTGCAGGTGCTTGCGAGATAGCGCTTCGAATTTCTCAGCAGGTAGAGAATGCAACGATAGTTTTTATCGTCTGCGATCGCGGCGATCGTTACTTATCTACGGGTGTTTTCCCTGCATAACCGTTGATAACAATCTGTTTAATCCGCCTGCAGCTTTTGCAAGCGGATTAAATAAAACCAGATAACGGCAGCAGGGAGATCATCGACATACGATGTTTACTTCTGTAGTTCTGCCTCGATTTTGTCTTTCGGCTTAAATTGTTTATCGCTGATACGAAACTTCTCACGACGATCGCCCATTAATTCACGCAGTTCACCGATAGTGAGTTTGCTCACTTCATGCATACGGATGAGTAATGAAGCGCCAACCGGCAAGCGATGATGTCTAATTTTGCTAATCACTGGCGGCGCTACTTCTAAGGCGCGTGATAATGCTGCGTCATTTTTTAAATGCAGCTTATCGATGAGTGAATCAAGCAGGTGATTTGGGTCGTAGGACACTTGTTCGTCCAGTTTGTTGCCCTTTGGTGTTTCAATTGAGGTATTCATATTCGTGAAATTCCATTCATTCTGATGTTGAATAGGGAAGGTCTGCGCGGCATTTTTGTAACATTTGCGCTGTAGTAACCTTCGGCTTATTGGCGAAGTTGCAAGTGATGTCATTTTATACCGATAAAGCGTGTTTTTTTATCATAAAGAAACATTTTGAAACAATTCTATATGGAAAGTATTAAAAAAACAACAACATTATATTTTTATCAACTTAACTTTCGACTCTAACAACTTCTGTCACTTGGATGATTAATTCTAGTAAAAAGTTGCAAAAGCTCAATTTAAATTTTATTGCCTACTCCGCCAGTAGTTTTCAGACAGTTAGTAGTCACTTTATTCTTGTTGATTGCAATTTACAACTGGCGCTCAGATGGCTTCATTGCGCTTGATTATCCTCTGTGATTGTGGCTAATAAAGCAAGTTTTTTCCAACCATCATTCCCTAAATTTTTTAAAGTTTGGATATTTTTTTCAAAGATATCCTCGGCCTCCGGAAAAGCTTCTACGGCCCGGTCCATGCTGTCTTCACGCAATAAATGCAACGTCGGATAGGGCGAGCGATTGGTGTAGTTGGTGATGTCATCAATATCGGTGCCAGCAAATTGATAGTCGGGATGAAAACTTGCTATCTGAATATCGCCCTCCAGATCGAACTCTTCGAGCAGAGCGTCAGCGTCATCGAGGAAGTCGTTGTAATCCAGAAAGTCCCGCAAGACCCAAGGGTGTATTAGCAAAGTAGTATCAATTAAAGCCGGATCAGCATCCTGTAATAAATCCAGTTCTGAGCGCAGTTCTGCGACCAGGTCTACCCTGGTTCGGGCATTGCTGACAACAAAGCGAATCTGGTTTTTGATATACACCGCCTTGGCGAAAGGGCATAAGTTGAGCCCGATCACGGCGCTTTCCAGCCAGCGTTTGGTGTCGATGATGACTTGTTCGGAAGAGTTAGGCATTGTGTGCATTGCATTCGTTAGGAAAGTGTAGAAATTGTAGGCGCTGGAGGTCGGGCCTGCTACATATGTTGTCCGCATAAAAACAAAAGCGGGTTATTCTTCCGGTCGCGTGCGCACCCCTCGTGCGTTCGGATTAAACCATTCACACCTAATAAAGCTCAGCATCATGGCCCTAAAAGCAACTATTTTTAAAGTCGATCTGCAAATTGCAGATATGGACCGTCAATATTATCAAGAGCATGCACTCACTATCGCCCGGCATCCCTCAGAAACGGATGAGCGCATGATGGTGCGGGTGTTGGCCTTTGCCCGTCATGCATCCGAAGCACTAGTGTTTAGCAAGGGATTGTGGGACGTTGATGAGCCTGACTTGTGGGAGAAGGATCTGACCGGTGCAATCAATCTATGGGTAGAGGTCGGGCAGCCGGACGAAAAACGCATACTCAAAGCATGCGGTCGCGCCGCGCAAGTCGTGGTGTATTGCTACAGCAGCACCAGCCATATCTGGTGGGCACAAGTCAGTAACAAAATCGCCCGTGCCCGCAACCTGACAGTGATCAATCTTCCCTCCATCACCAGTCTGGCCTTAAGCAAGCAAGCGCAGCGCAATATGCAATTGCAATGCACGATACAGGATGGTCAAATCTGGATGACCGCCAATGATGAAACCGTTCAGGTCGATTTGACCACCCTCCAGGAGTAATCCCGGAGGGCCGAGGTCAGTAATCTTAGTTCTTCTCGCGTGCTGCACGCACTTCGCGTCCCAAATCAACCACCGACATTGCATAAAAAAAGCTGCGGTTATATTTGGTAATGGCGAAGAAGTTATCGGTGCCTAGCCAATGCTCAGTCGGCGCTGTGCCATTTTGCAAATCGACCAGACCAAACATCTTGTTACCGTCAGCCGAACCAAGGCCTGCTGTCGGTACCACGCCAGCGGCAACTAACTCATTAAGCGAAAATTTCGCCTCCAAACCTTGACCGATAAATGCTTGCCAGCGATTTTCGCTGCTGGTGTCGGTGGCCACGGTTGCCGGAAAAACGATAGGTTCGCCAGCTTTCCAACCGTGTACTTTTAAATAGTGCGCGACACTGCCAATGGCGTCGATCGGCGAGTTGCGCAAGTCGACTTTGCCATCGCCGTCAAAATCTACGGCGTATTGACGAATACTGCCGGGCATAAATTGCGGCCAGCCTATCGCTCCAGCATAAGAGCCACGCAGCGAAAATGGATCGATATGCGACTCGCGGGCAAATAGTAATGTGTTTTCCAGCTCGCCACGGAAGAACGTCATGCGCGCTTCTCGAGTTGGCGTATTCGGATAATCGAAGGCCAGCGTGGTAATCACATCCATCACGCGGAAATTGCCGGTATTGCGGCCATAGACCGTTTCAACCCCGATGATGCCAACAATGATTTCAGCTGGCACGCCATAGGTGGCCTCGGCACGGGCCAGTGCATCAGCATAGGTATTCCAGAATTGAACTCCTGCCTTGATGCGGACCGGATCGATGAAACGCGCACGATAGGCGACCCAGTTCTTCGGTTTGCCCGGCGGCGCGGGCTTCATTAACTGGATCGTCTTATCGACGTAGCGGGTCTTGTTGAATACCGCTTCCAGTTCGGCGCGGGTGAAGCCGTTCTTTTCCACCATCTGATCGATGAAAGCAGAAACGGTTTTCCATTGCCCAAAATTAGCGAACTCACTCTCGTCGCCGCTAGCGGGGGCAATACCTGAATCCACCAAGCGTGGTGGCGGCACAACTGCATTCACCGGGGCTACCGCCGTTACTGCGCTGGCCTTAGGAGGCGGCGCAGACGGCGCAACTGCCGGAGTAACGGCGCAAGCAGCGCTCAACATGGCAATCGCCAATGCTGCGCACAGCCGCGTGCGTGGCAATGAAAGAGTCGGCAGTGTGGTGCGAGGATTAAGTTTTATCGACATGGGGATAACAAAGGTTTGAGTTTGTTGAATTGGCTTTTTAATGCAGCCAGCGACACCGTTTTATGGTCAGCGCCATTAATCGGGCCGTAGCGTAACGTTTCATAAGTCTGTAAAAAATCTGCAATCGCACTTTTAGCCTCTGGCGTAAGTGTCGAATCGGTCGCGCACAATCGTTGCCGATAAGCGCTCGCGCCTTCATGTATCTGCCTGGTCATATGCAGTCTCGCCATGCGTTTGCAGAAGGCGGAGTATACCTTATCGAGGGGCGCGATTTTGTTGCGTACAACCAGCAATGGCAGGGAAACAAGTGCCAGTCCGAGCGATCCCAATGCGATCATGAGCGCTGTCAACATGCGCCAATCCAGTTGTCCAATCCCGAGAGATTCCAGCAAACTTTTCTGCCGCTCTGGCGTGTAATTGAGCACCCATTGATTCCAGCTGTTATTGATCGCATCCCAATTGACCCGCACGATTTGCAACGTGCCCAGCCAGCCATCGGGCGACGCAGGCAGATTAATCAAGCCCCCCAACGCCGGCCGCGGCAAGATGCGGCTTAACGATTTGTTGATACGTTCAGGTGCCACCGCAGCGGTAGGGTCCACGCGCACCCAACCGTACTGCGACAGCCACACTTCAGCCCACGCGTGCGCATCCGATTGTCGTACCGTCATAAAATGATCCACAGGATTCATCTCGCCGCCCAGATAGCCGGTCACCACTCTGGCCGGAATATGCGCCGAGCGCATCAACACCACAAACGCGCCTGCATAGTGTTCGCAAAAGCCAGCCTGCGTGGAAAATAAAAATTCATCCACGCTATTCCTGCTCAGTACATCTAGCAACGGCGGCTCCAACGTATAGCTAAAATTTTCAGTGCGAAAAAAATGCAATACCTTATCCACGACCTCGGCATCGGACGACGCTTGTGAGCGCAATGTCATTGCCAATGCCGCTGCACGGGGATTAGACCCGGCCGGTAAGGTGAGCGCCTGCTGCAAGACCGGTACAGTTTCGCTGGCTTGCGCATATAGCCCATGGGTATCGATCACAGAAATCACGTCATAACGGATACGCTCCCCGACAGGCCGATCTGAGAGCAGCTCACGGTCACTATTAATATGACTTTGGCTGGGCGGATTAGTGGTTAATGTGGGCGCTAGTTGCGGTGTTTCTAACGCAAACAACCAGCGTTGTCCGCTCGCTTCCATCGTGATTTGCTGGCGAATCAGCGTGCCTGATTTCAGGCTAGCCAAGTGCGTATTACTAGCCAGGGTGGACTGCATGGACGCTGGTTTGCGCGTCCATGTGCGGCCATCGAAATTGGTCAGCACCGCGCCGCGCCAGTAGCGTTGCAAGGACGCTGGCACCGGATCAATAAACTTGATCCGAAACGCAATATCATCGGATTGCGCAAGCTGTGAAATCGTCCCCGGTGCCATGCTGTCAGACATCCCGGTTTGTGCGCCCAGGGTCTGGTCCGGCACCCCCCACAGCGGCCCCTGAATCCGTGGAAACAACAAAAACAGCACCAACGTCAGTGGTGCAGCAAGCGCCAGAATCAGCGCCCCCATACGCAAGCGTCTCCGTAATGGCGGGATAGCACCGGTGAACTGAAACGACAGTTGCGCAGTCAGCAGCGCAATCACGGTGGCGATAATGAAGAGCGCCGTCGGAATCGTTTGCGAATAAAAGAACGTCGTGAGGACTAAAAAGAAGCTCAGAAACAGCACCACAAACACATCGCGACGCGCATGCATTTCCAATAATTTCAATGTCAGCAATAACGCCAACATAGTCACGCCCGCTTCCCGTCCCAATAAAGTGTGAGCCGTGGCATACACCCCAAAGAACGTCAGCAGCGCCAACGATAGCAATATCCCCAGCGGAGGCAGCCGATCCCCGCGCCACGTAATCACGCCGCGCCATGCTAATAGCAATCCACAAGTTATCGAAGTCCAGACCGGCAAGTGCGCAACATGCGGCAGCAAGACCATCACGCAGGCAATCAGCAGTAGTAAGGTATCGCTTTTATCGCGCGGTAACACCGGTAGCCTCGGTAACCAAGCGCGGGAGGTCATACGCCGCCCTCATACAAGGCCAGCGCCTCTAAACATGCTTGCTGATGCGCGGGGCCGATTGCCGTCGGATAGTCGATACCACCGATCTGAAACGCATACGGCAAGCCCAACATTTCGGCGGTCATGATCCAGCGTGTCATGCGGGATAATTTTGCCTCCACATCCATTGCATGCGGCAATGTTGCATAGTCAATCACCAAATCGCTGGCGACGCCGCCGTCAAAATGTTTCGTCATCAGCGTGGTATCGCCATCGCTATTACGCTTAGCCATTTGTCGCCACGCCAGATGCTTGAGCGCGTCTCCGGTCCGATACGCGCGCACGCCAGCAAAATCTTCGTGACCCGCATCGGCATGACCGGAACTGTTTGCCAGACCGCTCATGGGCAAGGGTGGGCTCGCTGCCATGGACTCCGGTTGCGGGTACACCAACACCACGCCATCGGGCTGCCAATAACACCATGCGCGCAAAAATCCCAGCGGGAAACGGGTGTGCAAACGCACCCGTGGAGCGCTCAGCCAGCCACGTTCTTGCGTGGCCGTACTGAGCACCGCATTGCAAACATCCATAGCCGCCAGGTCCACCGCTTGCGCCCTGTCAGCCAAATCCACGCCGATGAAATCGAGCCAGATGGCATAGCGCTGATGTTTGCGACGATTCATTACGCGCACCGCGAACGACGCCTCCTGACCGGCAAATACGGCAGCGTTATGGCCGGAGGATAAATATAAAAATGCCAGATTACGAAAAGTCAGATGCATGTCGATCAGCGCGCAGGCAGCCAGTACAAACGTGAGCGCAAAGCCCAGACTGAGGTTGTAATTGATCGCGCCGATAAACAGCATCACCAGCATCACCACAAACGCACAACCGGCACCGGTCGGCATGATGTAGACGCGGCGCTGGCCAATAAAAACTTCCCCGATTTCCGGCTCTCCTTTGCGCGGTCGGAACGGAAACTCCAGGCGCAATGGCAGCCTGAATGTATTTTTGAATTTCATGCCGACGTTCATTGTTCAGACCGGCACAGATTTCAACAACTGCAACACCAAATCGCGACTCCCCAAGACCGTCCCGCTGCCATTGCGCGATTTCAAAGGGCGTAATCGATGTGCGACAACCGGGGTCAGCACCGCCTGTATATCTTCCGGAATAACGTGATTGCGTCCCTCCAGCGCCGCCCATGCTCTGGCCGCTTGCAGTAGCGCGATTGCCGCACGCGGGCTCATCCCCTCGGCAAACAAGCCATCCTGGCGCGACGCTTGCGCCAATGCCTGCACATAGTCAATCAAGGCCGGAGAAGTATGTATCTGGCGCAAACTCAGCCGCGCATCAATCAGTTCAGCCGGGTCCATCACCTTTCGCAATGACTTCAGCAAGACGCGCCGGTCTTCTCCCATCAACAACGCCCGTTCCGCCGCTGCATCGGGATAGCCGAGCGAGAGGCACATCAAAAATCGATCAAGCTGGGATTCTGGGAGTGGAAAGGTGCCCACCTGATGTGAGGGATTTTGTGTCGCAATCACAAAAAACGGCTCAGGCAAGTCCCGCGTGCGACCTTCCGCCGTCACCTGGCGTTCTTCCATCGCCTCCAATAACGCCGATTGAGTTTTCGGCGTTGCCCGATTGATTTCGTCAGCCAATAAAACCTGCGTGAAAACCGGGCCAGGGTGAAACACAAAACTGTTTTTTTCCCGATCAAACACTGAAATGCCGACGATATCGGCCGGCAGTAAATCACTGGTGAACTGCAGCCGGTTAAAGCGCAGCCCGAGCGAGATTGCCAGCGCGTGCGCCAACGTTGTTTTCCCTACGCCGGGAACGTCTTCGATCAGTAAATGGCCGCCAGCCAACAAACAGACCAGGGCCTGGCGAATCTGGATTTCCTTACCGACGACGATGTGATTGACTTGTTGTGCGACTGCATGAATTTTTGCGAACATTGAGGCCTTCGGAGAGTGCTGAAAGGAGTGGGAGTCGTGCAAGGACGGAGCATCGAGAGTAGCGCGAATCAAGCCTGTATTGGGGGCAATGCAGGGATTACGAATAAACTTAGTAAAAGTGTGGTTAATGCGTTTATTCTGGTGGGATTATCCCGATTGCGAATAATGTAAGTATTTTGGGGATTCAGTATGCAATCTGATTGCTTTCAATCGGATTGCATTCAATACAGCTAGCCCCACATTCTAAGCGCGCAATTCTGCCATCCAATATCTGGAAAAATACAATGACAACCGCCTTTTACACGCATCCCGACTGCAAATTGCATGAAATGGGTGCATGGCATCCAGAGTCGCCAAAGCGGCTGCAAGCGATTGAAGACCAATTGATTGCAAGCCGCATCAGTCAATTGCTCGACTATCGGCAAGCCCCGGCTGCCGACGAAGCCAGTCTGGTGGCCGCGATTGCGCGTGTACACAGCCCTGAAGCGATTGCCTTGGTGCGCGACAACGCATTGGCCTTGATGGACAGCGATGTTGCCTACTATCCGATCGACGCTGACACTTTTCTCAATAAATATAGTTGGCGAGCGGCATTGCAGGCTGTCAATGCCGCGCTTGCGGCCACGGATGCCGTCATTAAAGGAGAATTGGAGAACGCCTTTTGCTCTATACGCCCCCCTGGCCATCACGCCACCCATGACGCCCCCATGGGATTTTGCATGTTTAACAACATCGCCATTGCCGCCCGCTACGCGCTTGAGGTGCATGGTCTGGAGCGGGTGGCGATTGTGGATTTTGACGTTCACCACGGCAATGGGACAGAGCAAGCCTTCCTGCAAGATCCACGGGTGCTGATGGTCAGTTTTTTCCAGCATCCGTTTTATCCGTTTAGTGGGGCCGAAGAAGTCCCGGCACACATCATCAACGTCCCCGTACCCGCGTATTCCGGCGGCGACGTAGTACGTCAGTTGGTGACCGAAAAATGGCTGCCCGCATTGCACGCGCATCGCCCTCAAATGGTATTCATTTCAGCCGGATTTGACGCCCATCGTGAAGATGACATGGCCCAGATGTCCTTGGTCGAGGCTGACTATGCATGGATCACGCAGCAAGTCATGCAAGTCGCGCATCAATATGCGCAAGGACGCATCGTCAGTTGTCTGGAAGGCGGCTACGATTTATCAGCGCTGGGACGCAGCGTGGTTGCGCATGTGAAAGTATTGGCGGAATTGGAATAAAGAAGACGCCAACATTTGCAATGTTTGTATCCCTATAATCATAAAAAACAATGAAATACGGCCTGTTTCGGCGCTTTTAGGGTTGATTTCGCCTAAGTCCGACAGCCCACCCGCCTAAGTCCGTACAATAGCGGTTTATTTTCGTCAGACAAGAAAACGCATGTCCATACAATGGTTCCCCGGCCACATGAACGCCGCCCGCAAAAAGGCGGCCGAAGCCATGGAAAAGGTCGATATGATCATCGAAGTGCTGGATGCCCGCATTCCGCAAGCCAGCTGCAATCCGATGATCGAGCAACTACGGCTGTTTCGCCAGCGTCCTTGCCTCAAAATTCTCAACAAAAGCGATCTGGCCGATCCGGTTGCTACGCAAGCGTGGATCGCCTATTACAACGCCCAAAAAGGTGTGAACGCCGTCGCGCTAAGTTGCAAAAAGCCTTCCGACGTTCTCAAAGTACCCGGTCTGGCGCTGGCACTGGCCCCGCATCGCGGCACGCCGCTTAAACCCTTACGCATGATGATCATGGGTATTCCCAACGTCGGTAAATCGACTTTGATGAACGCCTTGCTGAAAAAGCGCGTCGCCGCCGTCGGTGATGAGCCTGCCGTCACTAAAGTGCAGCAGCGTTTGTACATGAACAAAAACATGGTCCTGATCGACACGCCCGGTATGTTGTGGCCGAAGATCGCCTTGCCGAGCGACGGCATGATGCTCGCCGCCAGCCATGCAGTCGGCGTCAATGCGTTGATTGAAGAAGAAGTCGCGACCTATCTGGCTGACGTGTTGTTGCAGCGCTATCCGCAATTGGTCTCGGCCCGCTTCGGGATGGAAGTCACTGACAGCACCGATGGCGTTGATGTGGTTGAAGGCGTGGCTATTCGTCGCGGTTATCGTCTTAAAGGCGGCGGCTTTGATATTGAAAAAGCTGCCAACACGCTGCTGCAAGATTTCCGTACTGGCGCAATCGGCCGAATCTCACTGGAAACCCCGCAAAGCCGTGCAATCAGTCTGGCCGAATATCAGCAAGAATTACTAGAGAAGCAGCAAGCCAAGGATGAGATTATTGCCGCCGCCGAAGCCGAAGAGCGTTTTTATAATCCGCCAAGGGATGAGGCTGATAGCTGATGTTTTGAGGGTTGCAACTGTGCAGGTGCAATAGAAATAAAAAAGCCAATCTTTTCAGATTGGCTTTTTACATATTATTTTGATTTAACTCCCACAACTTACCAAGATGTAATCACCGAGTTTTTGTAGTGGTCGGTAACAAACTGCTTCACTTCTGCGCTGTGGTAAGCCTTGAGCAGTTTGGCGACCCACGGCTTGTCTTTATCTTCAGTACGCACGGCAATAATATTGGCGTAAGGACCGCGTGCAGCTTCGATGGCGATGGCGTCTTTGGTCGGGCTCAGGCCAGCTTTTTCTGCGTAATTGCCGTTGATGGCGGCGGCATCCAGGTCGTCAAGTGAGCGCGGCAATTGCGCTGCATCGATTTCGACGATTTTCAATTTTTTCGGATTCTCAGCAATATCCAAAGGTGTCGCTTGTAGCCCGACACCGGGTTTGAGCTTCAACAGTCCTTGCGCTTGCAGCAGCAGCAAGCCCCGACCGCCATTGGTCGGGTCGTTAGGGACCCCGATACGCGCACCGGCTTTCAGGTCATTAGGCGACTTTACTTTTTTCGAATACAGGCCCATCGGGAAGGTGATGGTAGAGCCAACATTGGTCAGCTTATAGCCGCGATCGTTGATCTGCGCTTCCAGATACGGCAGATGCTGATAGCTGTTGGCGTCCAAATCGCGCGCGGCTAATGCGGCGTTCGGCTGCACGTAGTCGCTGAACTCAACGATTTGAATATTCAAGCCGTCTTTGGCCGCGATTTTTTTGACTACTTCCATAATTTCTGCGTGCGGACCACCAGTGACACCGATCTTGATCGGTTTTTCCTGCGCTAAAACGGGGGCGGAAATCACGCTGGCGACGAGACTGATACCAGCAAAAAATTGGACTAATTGACGACGATTCATTTTCTTCCTTTTTAAAAGTGGGCCATAGCGGCCCACATGGTCCTACATTATTTGTGACTTTATTTATGACTTAAGCGGCGCACCAGAATATCGCCCAAGGTTTGTACTAACTGTACAAAGACAATCAAAATCAATACGACAGCGAGCATGACTTCGGGCAAAAAGCGCTGATAGCCATAGCGAATACCCAAGTCACCCAAACCGCCGCCGCCAATCGCGCCGGCCATCGCTGAGTAGCCGACCAGACTGACAAAAGTGATAGTCAATCCGGCGATAATCCCGGCGAAGGCTTCGGGCACCAGCACTTTATAGACGATTTGCCAGGTCGATGCGCCCATCGCCTGCGCCGCTTCGATCAGCCCGCGATCAACCTCGCGCAATGCGGTTTCGACTAATCGTGCAACGAACGGTGCCGACGCAATCGTCAGCGGCACAATCGCCGCCGCCGTACCGATTGAGGTGCCGACAAAAAAGCGCGTAAAGGGAATCACGGCCACCAGCAAAATGATGAAGGGTGTTGAGCGTACCGCGTTAACAACCAATCCGGCAATCCGGTTAAATGCAAGACCAGGCAGCACGCCATCGCGTCCCGTCAGATGCAATGCAATCCCCAGCGGGATGCCGAGCAGCGCGCCCAGAATGCCGGAAATACCGACCATCATCAGGGTCTCGCCGAAAGAGGAGAGGAACAGATCGAGCATTTCAGATGACATGATTTAATTCCTCCACGGTCACGCCTTGGGCGCTTAAATAAGTCATGGCCGCGGCGATATCGGCGCTCTCGCCATTGGCTAAAATGGCCAGCGAACCAAACGCCTGACCTTGGATTTCATCGATTTGACCGTGCAAAATGCTGAAGTCGAGATTGAATTTGCGCACGACTTCGGACAGCAGCGGCTGATTCACGCTATCGCCGGTAAATGCCAGACGAAACAAATGGTCGCTTCCTGCGCCAGCGTCGCTGAGCGCCAGTCGGGACCGCAAGCGTTGCAGCACACCGGCTGGCAGATCTTGCGCAATCACGTCGCCGATCATGGCGCGGGTGACGGGATGTTTCGGGGCGCGGAAGATATCGATGACTTGGCCATACTCAATGACCTCGCCAGCCTCCATCACCGCCATCCGGTCGCAAATCATTTTGATGACTTCCATTTGATGCGTGATAAGAACGATCGTCACGCCAAGTTCTTGATTGATTTTGCGCAATAGCTCCAGAATCGAACGCGTTGTTTCAGGATCAAGCGCTGAAGTGGCCTCATCCGATAGCAAGACTTTAGGCGCGTTAGCCAAGGCGCGTGCAATCCCTACGCGTTGCTTCTGGCCCCCGCTGATCTGCGCCGGATAGCGATCTTTCAATTCCGTCAGACCAACTAGCTCAAGCAAGGGCGTGACTTTTTTGTTGATCTCGTCTTTGGTTAATCCGGCAAGTTCCAGCGGCAGCGCGATGTTGCCATAGACAGTGCGCGACGACAGCAAATTAAAGTGCTGAAAAATCATCCCGATTTCACGCCGTGCTGCACGTAGCTGATCAGCATTAAGCGCCGTCAAATCGTTGCCATCGACAATGATCTTGCCGGAGGTTGGCCGATTAAGCAGATTAAGCGTACGCACCAAGGTACTTTTTCCAGCCCCGCTGCGCCCGATAATGCCGAAAATCTCGCCCTTATTAATCGTCAAATCAACATTGCGCACCGCATCCACCGGCCCGTTAGCGCCCGCAAATCGCTGTGTAACTGCTTGAATTTTTATCATTTCAGAATAAAAAAAGGCAGCCGATTGTCTCTGCAACCGACAATCCGCCGCCAATATAATGTTTGGTAAGGGCTGATTTTATAAGGATTTGGGAGTGCAGCAAAGTAACTTTTCAGCATAGGTTTATAACCCTGATCTATATAAGAATATTCTCATAACCCCAAACGCAAGGAAGCCCGCATAAAGCGGGCTTCCTAAGAACTAACCAAGTCATCTAAAAAATGAAAGAAGATGCCTAAGCGAACTTTGTGTGATCGCGGCGAACCGTAGCATCAGCTAACGCTGACTTGCGCAAGATTGCGCCGCGCCCTCGTCATTGAACGACTATTACGATCCAAAATGCAAAAAAGCCCGCATAAAGCGGGCTTCCTAATAAGTAAACTGAGGACCCTCAAAAAATGAAAGAAGATGCCCGAGCGAACTCTGTGTGATCGTTGAGAACCGTAGCGAGCGACGTAAGATTGTGGCCGAGAAGCGCAGCCGTACGCATGTACGGTGAGCATCGCAGGCCGCAAGATTGCGCCGCGCAGTAGGTTATCAACGATCAATCTCACTTACATCATGCCGTCCATGCCTCCCATGCCGCCCATACCACCCATGCCGCCGCCCATACCGCCACCAGCTTTGCCATCTTCTGGCAACTCAGCAATCATGGCGTCAGTAGTCAGGATCAAGCCAGCAACCGAAGCAGCATTTTGCAAAGCCGAACGGGTAACTTTAGCCGGATCAAGAACACCAAGCTCGACCAAGTCACCGTAAGTACCGTCAGCAGCGTTGTAACCGTAGTTACCCGTACCAGCCAATACTGTATTGATCACAACCGAAGGCTCGTCGCCTGCGTTGAATACGATTTGACGTAGTGGCTCTTCAATCGCGCGCAGCACGATCTTGATACCGGCTTCTTGATCGGCGTTGTCGCCTTTGAGGTTTTTGACGTTAGCACGTGCGCGCAGGAAAGCTACGCCGCCGCCTGGAACCACGCCTTCTTCGACTGCAGCGCGGGTAGCGTGCAATGCATCTTCAACGCGTGCTTTTTTCTCTTTCATTTCAACTTCGGTAGCTGCACCGACTTTGATCAAGGCAACGCCGCCGGCTAACTTGGCAACGCGCTCTTGCAGCTTCTCACGGTCGTAGTCAGAGCTTGCTTCTTCGATTTGGGCGCGGATTTGTTTAACGCGACCTTCGATAGCGATTGCTTCGCCTGCGCCATCGATGATGATGGTGTTTTCTTTGCTGATTTCGATACGTTGTGCTTGACCGAGTTCTGCCAATGTCACTTTTTCCAGTGTCAGGCCGACTTCTTCCGCGATCACTTGACCACCGGTCAGGATAGCGATGTCTTCCAACATGGCTTTACGACGATCGCCAAAGCCTGGTGCTTTAACAGCAGCAGTTTTCAGGATGCCGCGGATGTTGTTGACAACCAAGGTTGCCAGTGCTTCGCCTTCGACGTCTTCTGCAATGATCAGCAGTGGACGGCCCGACTTAGCGACTTGTTCCAATACCGGAAGAAGGTCACGGATGTTGGAGATTTTTTTGTCGAACAACAGAACATAAGGCTGTTCCAACGCAACAACTTGTTTTTCCTGGTTGTTGATGAAGTATGGTGACAAATAGCCACGGTCGAATTGCATACCTTCGACGATGTCCAGTTCGTTTTCCAGTGACTTACCATCTTCAACTGTGATCACGCCTTCTTTGCCGACTTTGTCCATTGCCTTGGCAATGATTTCACCGATATCGGTGTCGGAGTTAGCAGAGATCGAACCAACTTGCGCGATTTCTTTGCTAGTGGTGGTTGGTTTGGACAGGTTTTTGATTTCGGCAACGATGGCGACAACAGCTTTGTCGATACCGCGCTTCAGGTCAGTCGGATTGAAACCGGCTGCAACATATTTAAAGCCTTCGCGCACAATTGCTTGTGCCAGTACTGTTGCGGTAGTTGTACCGTCACCAGCATTGTCGGAAGTCTTGGAAGCAACTTCTTTAACCAGTTGCGCGCCCATGTTTTCCAGCTTGTCTTTCAGTTCGATTTCTTTCGCAACTGAAACACCATCTTTAGTAACGGTAGGGGCACCGAAGCTACGCTCCAGAACCACGTTACGGCCTTTAGGGCCCAGAGTGACTTTAACTGCATTAGCCAGAATGTTGACGCCATTAACGATCTTAGCGCGTGCGTCATCACCAAAAATTACTTGCTTTGCTGCCATGTTTATTCTCCTGAATACGGTTGAATATGATGTGTAGAAGAGAATGAAGCGGTATCAAAACGCGCTTCGATCTGCCTCAACAATGGAATTACTTGCTTTCGACGACTGCGAAGATGTCTTCTTCGCGCAAAATCAACAGCTCTTCGCCATCGACCTTGACAGTTTGACCGGCATATTTGCCGAACAAAACGCGCTCGCCGACTTTGACACCCATAGGGCGTACTTTGCCGTCTTCCAGAATCTTGCCGTTACCAATTGCCAACACTTCGCCTTGATCAGGCTTTTCAGCAGATGCTTCCGGAAGGACGATACCGGAAGCAGTTTTAGTTTCTACATCGAGACGCTTAACAACGAGGCGATCTTGCAAAGGACGAAGATTTGAGGCCATGTGTAACTCCTATTCAAGTGATGATTTTTGCAGCAACATCGCAGCAAACTGGACTGCACAAATTAGCTTGGCTTGACGACGTGCCGCACAGAAAAAGTGACTATGCCGGGGAGACTGTTAGCACTCTCACCCGGCGAGTGCTAAGTATAGGGGCGGAGGGGTGATATTTCAAGAGAGGATATTTTACTTTGCGTGATGTTACTGCCACGCGCATAATGCATTACATATGCAATGCAAACGGAGGCCCCATGAAAACTGCATCAATGCCGCCACTGCGAGTCGATCCGGCCCTACGCAGTGCTGCCGAAGCCGTCTTGTATCAAGGCGAAACCCTGTCGAGTTTTATGGAGCAGTCCCTGCGGGCGAACATCGAACATCGTCAGGTACAGCAAGCTTTTCATACGCGAGGTATCGCAGCGCGTGATGAAGCGGCACTCAACGGCGAATATTTTGCCGCTGAGGATGTTTTGCAGGAGCTCGACGACATGCTCAGCAATGCCCAGGCCAAGGTGCATCGTTGAGCTATCGGATTCGCTACACCAAGGCGGCACGAGAGGATCTGCATCAACTCTATGCATTTTTGTTAGAGCGTGACATCGCCTTAGCCAGCCGCGCGCGCGACGCCATCGCCAAGAGCATCGGACTTCTGCAAGACTTTCCCTTTACCTGCCGAAAAGCAGCCGCCGATACGCCATTCCTGCGTGAGCTGTTAATCTCGTTTGGCGTGACCGGTTACGTTGCCTTGTTTGAGATCGAGAACTCTGAAACGGTCACAATCCTCGCAATTCGTCATCAACGTGAAGATGACTATTACTGATTTAAGGAATCCCCGCATGCACATCCGCAGTCTCAGAAATCTGCTTTTCCACACCCATCCCCGTCTGGTCATCGCATGCCTGTTCGCCCTCGTGATTTGGGCCGTGCAGCCCAATACCTCGGCCATTACGCGAGGATTAATCAGCTGGAACGCAGGCGTGTGGGGTTATCTGATGGCTATCTGGTCGATGATGGTCAGAGCCGGGTCGGCGCAAGTCAAGCAACGCGCCGCGATGGAGGATGAGAACGACGTCATGATTCTGGTCTTGATTTGCGTGGCGGCCACTTCCAGCATAGGTGCGGTTGTATTCGGCTTGTCGCAGGCCAAAGATTTTTTGCCGGGGCCGAAAGAAGTGCGTTATTTGTTCACCGGCTTAACCGTGCTGGGGTCCTGGTTTTTAGTCGGCACCATGTTTACGTTGCATTACGCACGCCTGTTTTATAGCGCGGGCGAGGGCAAGTTGCCTTTGCGTTTTCCTGACGAGGAAAAAAATCCCGATTACTGGGATTTTCTCTATTTTTCGTTCACGATGGCTGTTGCCGTCCAAACCTCAGATGTCAGTGTGATGACCCGTTCGATGCGCAAGACGGTGTTAGTGCAATCGGTGCTGACGTTTATCTTTAATTCGGCGATTTTGGGGTTGTCGATTAATATTGCTGCGGGTTTGATTTCTTGATACACACGATAAAAAAACGGACAGCGCAAGCTGTCCGTTTTCGGTTGTCATCTCAATGAACGTTCAAGCTTTACTGCCAGCCATACCGCTTAGCGTACCAACCCTTCATCATCTGCGTCAGCACTGCATACGAGATCAAAATCAGTATCAGCCAAGGGAAATAAATCAGCGGCAGCGCTTGCAGCTTGAAGTAGTGCGCCAGCGGTGACATCGGCAGCAGGATACCAATGGCCATGATGATGATGGTCATGCCGATCAACGGCCATGATGCGCGACTTTGGAAAAATGGAATCTTGCGGGTCCGAATCATATGCACGATCAGGGTTTGCGAGAGCAGGCCTTCGATAAACCAGCCCGACTGAAACAAGGTTTGATGCTCAAGGGTATTGGCGCTAAAAACGTACCATAGCAATGCAAATGTCGCGATATCAAAGATGGAGCTGATCGGCCCGAAAAAGATCATGAAGCGGCCGATTTCTTTCGGATCCCAGCGCTGCGGCTTTTCCAGAAATTCCTTGTCCACGTTGTCGAAAGGGATCGTAATTTGTGAAATGTCGTACAGCAAATTTTGCACCAAAAGATGCAACGGCAGCATCGGCAAAAACGGCAAAAACGCGCTGGCAACCAACACCGAAAAGACATTCCCAAAGTTCGAGCTGGCGGTCATTTTGATGTACTTCAGCATGTTGGCAAAGGTCTTGCGACCTTCAATGACGCCTTCTTCGAGCACCATCAAACTCTTTTCCAGCAGAATGATATCGGCGGCTTCCTTGGCGATATCAACCGCCGTATCGACCGAAATTCCAATATCGGCGGCGCGGATGGCTGGCGCGTCGTTGATGCCATCGCCCATAAAGCCGACGACGTGACCGTTGTCGTGTAGCCTGCGCACAATGCGCTCTTTATGGTCGGGGCTGAGTTTGGCAAATACGGTGGTTTTTTCGACCGCCACGGCTAGCTCCGCATCGCTCATGCTTTCAACATCTGAGCCGAGCAGCATGCCATCGACGGCCAAGCCAACCTGACGGCAAACTTTAGCCGTCACCAGTTGATTGTCGCCTGTCAGAATTTTGACGGTGACGCCGTGTTTCTTTAGCGCATCCAGCGCTGGCTTGGTCGATTCTTTCGGTGGATCGAGGAAGGCGATGTAACCAATCAGCACCAGATCGGACTCATCGGCCACGCCATAAACTTCTTTAGTCGGTGGCAAATCCTTGGCCGCAACGGCAACCACGCGCAGACCTTCTGCATTCAGGCTAGCGGTAGTGTCGTGAATTTCTTTGAGCAGTTCCGCCGTAAAAGGAACGACCACGCCGTTGTGGCGTGCATGCGTGCAGACCGAGACGATTTCTTCCACCGCGCCTTTGCAAATCAACTCATGGTGATCTTCACGCTCGCTGACAACCACCGACATACGGCGACGCTGGAAGTCAAACGGGATTTCATCGACCTTGCGATAGGCCGACGCCAGCGCCATTTCACGTTGCAGTTCTGCGTGATCCAGAACCGCCACGTCCAAGAGGTTTTTGAGGCCGGTTTGATAGTGACTATTGAGATAGGCATATTCGAGAACCAAATCGCTTTGCTTGCCGAGTATGTCGGTATGGCGTTCCAGAAAAATTTTGTCTTGCGTGAGCGTGCCGGTTTTATCCGTACACAACACATCCATCGCGCCAAAATTTTGAATCGCATCGAGCCGTTTGACGATCACCTTTTTGCGTGACAGCGCAACGGCTCCTTTAGCCAAGGTAGAGGTCACAATCATCGGCAGCATTTCCGGCGTCAGCCCGACCGCAACCGACAGCCCGAACAGAAATGCCTCAACCCAATCGCCCTTAGTAAAGCCGTTGAGAAAAAACACGATAGGCGTCATCACCATCATGAAACGAATCAACAACCAGCTCACTTTGTTGACACCAAGCTGAAATGCAGTCGGGCTGCGGTCTGTTGCGGTGACGCGTTCTGCCAGCGCACCGAAATAGGTTTGATTACCGGTGGTGACGACCACGGCGGTGGCAGACCCGCTGATGACGTTGGTCCCCATGAAACACAGATTATCTAACTCCAGCGGGTTGCCAGCATCGACGCCGCGATGGACGATAAATTTTTCCACCGGAAGCGATTCGCCGGTCATCGCGGCCTGGCTGATAAACAAATCTTTGGCCGTCAACAACCGCAGATCGGCTGGAATCATGTCGCCAGCAGAAAGTTGGACGACGTCGCCGGGGACGAGTTTTTTGATCGCCAATTCGATCTGTCGAGCGCCTTTTGAATGCGGCGTAACGTCAGCGTAGTGCAGTGTATGATCGGCATTCTCAGCGGAGAAATCAGCAGTCAGATTCCTGGAAATATCGGTACTTGATGCAGCTAACTCATACCGCAATACGGTAGCCGTATTGCTCACCATTTCCTTGAGCTTATCGGCGGCGCTATTGGAGCGCGACTCTTGTATAAAACGCATCAGCGTCGATAGCACCACCATCGTGCCGATGACGACGGTCGCCTTCATATCTTCCGTCGCAAACGAGACCGCAGCCAGCACGGTGAGCAGCAAGTTGAACGGATTTTTATAGCATTGCCAGAGATGCGCTTGCCACGGCAGCGGTTTTTCGTGATCAACTTCGTTCGGGCCGACTTGCAGTCGAATGGCGTCGGCTTCTTCTTCGCTCAAGCCATCGGGGCGGCTATGTAACTGCGTAAGCAATTCAGGGAGATCGGCACGCGCAGCTTTGAGCAAATGTTGCGCCAGTGACGCAGGCGCTACATTCTGGGTCGGGGTGCTGCTAAACATGTCGCTGCCAAAACGGCGGAAATGCCGATCCATGCCATGCGCATGGACAAACCTGACGAAGGTATCTTTTAAGAGATTCAGATTCATGATGTTGGTCTTTTTTCTATGTATTCCTGGCCGTCGCTGGCCTGATCTGCTGGTGCAGTCGGGGGCTTAAGGTGGCTTAAGGCCAGATGCAAGGTCGCAATCTGTCACGAAGTTGCATGATCATCCGTAATGATCATGCGTGCTCATGCAGCTTTAGGGCAACAATTTTCAGCGTTCTTTAAGCTATGCAACCAAACAGCTATGTTTGAGGGGCGAGGGCGTAAAAAAAGCGCTTTAAAAGCTACCGCGTATATATCTGATATCAGGGAATGGAAATCTATGTTCTCACCACACCGGTCGGGTGTGGTGAACATCGGGATACCATCATTCGCCAGCGGCGAGATGACGGCAGGGGAAACCTGCGTTATCTTGCCGAGACGCGGCCAGACTGGGTCTGGCAACAACTGTCACTCGAACAAGTGCCCATGAAAGGGGCTCCATAAAATGAAAACAAGCGGATGGTAATACTGACGCAAACGACGGTCAAGAAAAAACTGTATGTGACACTAAGAGAAATCTGCGCATAGCCTGATGTGAAGGCGAACAACTTATTTTTAGTTCTTTTATGGCAAGTCTGGTCATCGTATTTATATAAAAAAATAGCATTTCTAATTGATTCCATTATGCGTTAGATGGAATTTGATCTTGTAACTTGCCAATTGGAAACTATACTTAATGTATAAATAAAAGACGGAGATTAATATGCGACATCTAATCGTTACGAACCTGCTTTTTTTTATCCCGATGGCGCTGTGCGGATTGGTACTCTTTGCCGAAGTGCCCGTGCACTCCAAAGTTGCTCACGGCGGTTTATGTACGGTTGGTTTAGTTGTCGGTGCAATGCTGGCAATGCTACTGCTTGAAGTGATTGCTGTAATGATTTGAGGATAAAACTGGACTTACGTCTTAATATTTCTATTTTTGAGCGCATCACCGTCAAACAAGCCTGATTTACATCTGAATTTAACAGCCCGTCTTGCGGGCTGCTGGTTTCACAATAAATCCTGATCGTTCAATCTGGACATTTGGTGCCTAAGCTCTTTTAAATGTGAGTGATTCATGCAGTGACCGATGCCGGTCTTCCTCAAGCTCATTAGTGAGCAATCCGAAACTATCCGTGAACCCGTCAATTATTTAATCGATTGATGTACTTCGTCGTGTTGAGCGCAGTGGACAATATGCCATCCACAATGGATAAAACGTCTTGTTTCCAACAGGATGGTAGTTGTGATAATTAGGAAAATGGCACTAATCACCATGTCAAAGGCGCGATATTCATATCCTGAAATTGCCTGAAAAAGATATATTAATGTTATATTTTTTGCATCCTTAGATAGCTTCAGCGACGATTATTTTATGAAACAGATGAATGCTGATGCGACGTACCTCCTTTCCGCCGACCATTTGCCCGAACGCAAGAGATTTCAATTCTGGGAAGATGTATTTAATAAATCCAAAAACCCCATCGCTATTGATACTTCTGAACGTGAAAACTTTCATGCCAAAGTCAATATGTTTGGGCTGGGAGACGCGACCTATGTTCTGTCAGAGGGAACCAGCCCCTTCACCGGACTCAGAACCAGTGAACTTGCTGCGCAGGGAAACAACCATCCATTTCAATTAGCGATAACGCTAGAAGGATCAGGCAACATAAAACAAGGGAAGTTTGAAGCAGATGTGAGCGCTGGCGATGTTGTTCTGTTTGATACCAAACAAGATGCTTCGATCAAGATGGAGAACTCAAAATTTATTCTCTTATCAATCCCGGAATCTTTTGTCCGTACCTGGATACCCAATCCGGAAGACTATGTTGCCCACCCCTTACCAACTAATAAGGGGTGGGCCGGTGTGCTGTCTTCTTACTTACGCAATTTGAACCCAAAAACCATAGGCCGCGTACCACACAACGATCATATATTGGTGGTTGAGCATGTTCTTTCGATTTATTTGCTGGCATTGGAAGAAGTTAACTTTCTGCAAAAAAAAGAAGACAAATCTGCAACTACAAAAAAACAAATTTATACCAGCGTATGTACAACTGGTTGCAAGAAAATTATATGGATCCGGAGATTTCCGTAGCGCATATAGGAAAAGAGTTCAGTATTTCAACCCGTGAAGTACACAGACAGTTTGCGCATAAAGAAGATATGTCAACATTTCTGGATACCTTACGTTCGATTCGTTTAGCCGCAGCGGTGCGCATGCTGAAAGATCCCGGGTTTGCGCATATAAGCGTTTCTGAAATTGGTTACAGAGCGGGCTTTATAGACTCAGCCTATTTTGGCCGGGTGTTTAGAAAAAAAATGAACTGTTCGCCGGGAATATTTTCAAAATTACATCAAAAATTATGAGTACTTCCAGAAGTGCATACAGCGAAGCGTCCTAAAGCGTACCGTTCTTGCTGCAATATCGCACTTTATAGTGTTTCCATGTAACAATATATCAATTATCCATTTGATAATTTTAGGCTTGCGTCCTGAAGTGTCATGTCTTCTGTTTACTACACCCTTAAAGTCTAATTTCAATAATGATTTTATTAAGATCGTCAATAAGGGAATTGCGCAAATTAACAAATTTGGCGCTAATAACATAGTCATCTGTCTCATATTCCATAGCTATAGTGACTAAAATAAGTAATCTAGATGAGGTTTGTTATTTGGCAATAAAATATTTCATCGAGCATCACTTGGTTTTTTTTTGCAAATTGTGTAATTAACTAAAACTCGTAACTGATTTTTACGTGATTAAAAAACAGCATTTAAGGCATGTTCATATCAATATCCACATACTAAATGAAGCAAATGGAACATCTTTTAGCAGCAAACACGGATAGCCAGACAATGCAGCAATTCGACCATTGGGCGAGAGATGTATGTCAATCGCTCAATCCTGTAACGATCGATTGTAAAGACCGTGAACATTTTTCTGCGCACTCCAGAGTTTTTAATTTGGGGAAAGCCAAATGTTTGATTTCAGAAGGGAGCGACTCACTCCTTCTATGGCGAACAAATCGCATGATTTCACATTCTAAAACGCAGGCATTTAATTTCCTGATGATGAGATCAGGAAGCGGCACGATTCGTCAGGGTGCGAAAAAGTCCTCTTTTAAGGTCAATGACATTGTCCTCATCGATACCAGGCAAGACCTCACCTGCGCGATGGATAATATGAATTTTGTCATTATCAGTATTCCTGAAGCGATGCTGCGCACACGGATACCTTTGCCTGAGGACTATGTTGCGCGGACCTTGTCCGGAGATGACGGATGGTGCCAGGTCCTGACAAATTACATCCACAATTTGACTCCAACTTTGATCGATAAAGGAAATCTCGGTCAACAAGCGCTTATGCTCGAGCACATCATGTCGATGTATGTTTTTGCGTTGGAGGAGCAGCATCTCAATCCAAGACAGGATCACAAAAAAACCCCTCAACAAGATCTGTTTTCTCGTATGTCTAATTGGTTACAGCAGCATTACATGCGGCCAGACATGTGCGCCACGCGCGTTTCGCAGCACTTCAATATCTCACTGCGGGAAGTCCATCGACAATTTTCCCAGGCCTCAAACAGATGCACTTTTTTGGAAAGTTTGCGCGCAATACGCATGACTGCGGCCATCCGCATGCTCAAAGATCCGCATTTTTCAAAGCTCAATATTGCGGAAATCGGACGTAGATGCGGATTCGATGATCCCGCTTATTTCTCTAAAATTTTTCGTAAAATAATTGGTGCGACGCCGAGTGTATTTGCGAAAAATTATCAAACACCGGACGCAAAGAAGGAGTGTGCCTTGCCCTTGTATCAGGACAGTCGTCGCTTGAGCTAATGACTAACCGGGCACATTCTGGCTAATTTCTTGCAGTTGATTATGCGTAAGCCCAGCAGACTGCCAGATACGCCATAACGCAAAATGCCTTGATCGACAAGGCGTTTTGCGTTTCCCAGGCAGCTTCAGCGTGAGGCCTTTTGGAGCGGTGAGGCATTCATGTTTTAGGTGGATTAGTGATACAAAAATATTTTCTATGATCCCCCATAAATCCGCGTAACTGGCGAATCGGTAAACCGGTAGCTTCATGCATGCGCATGAGTATGGACACGCCTACAGGCATTTTTCCATTTCTGATTTTGCTAATGATAGGCGGTGCTACTTCGAGCACTTTAGATAAGGCTAAATCATTTTTAACGTGCACAATTTGAATGAGCATATCGATTAAACGGCCAGGCTCATATGGTGGCGCTTCAAGCGCATCACCAGCCAAAACTTTGTCTGCCGTACTGACGATCATATTGAATTCCATTTCTTTAATTGCTTATCATTCTCTTGAAATGTTCAGGGACGTTGAGTCGATACAAAACATGCCTAAAATATATCTCTGATCAAGTAAAGACAACATGAAATTCAAGACAGGCAGATAGAAAATTAGCGCAAGTAACAGTGAAAATTTTTTGCTAAATTACACAATTTTTTGCGGAAATCTATATCGTCCTCGCCAGCATCGATTCTTTGCGTGGGATAATTTGGCTCGATCTTTTCTCCGTCAACAGGCCCCAGCCAATATGCCCATGCCGAATGTATTTCGCAATATTGTTCCCGCCGTCGCCGTTTACGCGCTGTTTTTGTTTCCCTATTCTGTTACTTCCGCACAAGAATTAAGCTTGCCCCTATCGGTGAGCGCAGCCCTACAAGAAGCCGGTATTGCCTCGCAAAACGTCGGGGTCTACGTGCAAGAGGCCGCCGTCGGTGGCAAGATGCTCGCTGCCAACAATATCGATATGCCCTTCAATCCTGCCTCGACCATGAAGTTGGTGACGACAGACGCTGCTCTGGCGTTGCTGGGGCCGACCTATAGCTGGAAGACCGGCGCGTATGCCGACGGGCGGCAAGTGGGCGCGACCTTGCAGGGTGATCTGATTTTTAAGGGTGGGGGCGATCCGAAATTGGTGTTGGAGAATTTCTGGCTGTTTTTGCGGCAGATCCGGGCTAAAGGGATACGCAATATTCGCGGGAATGTCTTGCTAGATCGGCGTATGTTCGATGACAGCGCCCACGATCCTGCGCTGTTTGATGGCGATCCGTTGCGTCCTTATAACGTCGGCCCTGATGCTTTGTTGCTCAATTACAAAACGCTGACGTTCCAATTTATGCCTGATCCGGCAACCGGCTTGATCGGCGTGGCAGTCGATCCGCCGATGGCGGGTTATACGGTGATACCGCCACGCGTGGGCAAAGGCGCTTGCGGCGATTGGCAGGGAAAAATGCTGGCAACTTTCGATGCCAGTGGTGCGCGTTTTAGTGGCGCGCTGCCTGCCTCTTGCGGCGATAAAACCTGGTACGTGCATCCTTATCAGATGAGCTCCTCGCAATATTTTGAGGCAGTGTTTCGGCAAATGTGGACCGATCTCGGTGGAACCTTGAGCGGGACCGTCAAGCCCGGTAGTGCACCGCTGGATGCGCGTTTAATTGCAGAGTGGACTTCTGCGACCTTGCCCGAGGTGATTCGCGATATCAATAAATACAGCAACAATGTGATGGCGCGTCAGGTGTTGCTGACGTTGGGAGCGGATAACCTGAACGTGCCAGCAACGCCAGAACGCGGTGCGCGTGCAATCCACAACTGGCTCGCTGACAAGGGCATAGAGGCCAGCGGTCTGGTGATTGAAAATGGGGCTGGTTTGTCGCGCAATGAGCGTATCTCGGCAGGCACGATGGGACGGATACTGACGTCGGCCTATCAGTCGCCGACGATGCCGGAATTTATGTCATCGATGCCCTTGGTCGGCTTTGACGGGACCATGCGTAATCGGTTGAAGGGGCAGGCCATTGCCGGGCAGGCGCATATTAAAACCGGCACCCTTAACGACGTGCGGGCGATTGCCGGTTATGTGTTGGCGGCTTCGGGTAAATATTACGTAGTTGTATGTTTGATGAATGATGCAAATGCGGCGCGGGGGCAGGGTACGCAGGATGCGTTGTTGCAGTGGGTGTATGAGAATGGCTGAACTTGCGAAGGCGGAACAAGTTAAAATGCCGAGTTCGTTTTCCTGTTTTTTTGTTTGTTTTATTAGGGCAATACCGTGACTTTCATCGATAAATTATCCGCCGCCTGGACTGCCAACAACTCGCTTCTGTGCGTTGGACTCGATCCTGATATTGCTAAATTCCCCCTGCATTTGCGCAATCAGCCGGATGCGATTTTTGCATTCTGTAAGGCAATTATTGATGCAACCGCCGACACCGCTTGCGCCTTCAAGCCGCAAATTGCCTATTTCTCGGCATTGCGCGCTGAAGATCAGCTAGAAGCCATCTGTGACTACATCCGTAGCACCCACCCCACCATTCCTGTCGTGCTAGACGCCAAGCGCGGTGATATCGGCGCGACCGCTGAGCAATACGCCCGCGAAGCCTACGAACGTTACGGGGCCGACGCCGTCACCATGAGCCCGTATATGGGATGGGATTCTGTAGCGCCGTATCTGGAATGGAAAGATCGCGGTGCCATCATTCTGTGCCGCACCTCCAACCCGGGCGGCTCGGACCTGCAATTCATGACCGTTGACGGCAAGCCGCTGTATCAGCACGTTGCGCGCCTGGTGGCCGATAAATGGAATACCAACGGCCAATGCGCTCTGGTGGTGGGGGCAACCTTCCCTGAAGAACTGGCGCAAGTGCGCAGCATCGTCGGCGATATGCCGTTGTTGGTGCCGGGCATCGGTGCGCAAGGCGGGGATATTCAAGCGACTGTGCATGCCGGTAAAACGGCCAACGGCAGCGGCATGATGATCAATTCGTCACGGGCGATTTTGTATGCGAAGCCGGATGAAGCAGCCGGTGAGGATTTTGCGGCAGCAGCCCGCCGCGTGGCTCTGGAGACGCGTGAGGCAATTAATCGTTTTCGCGCCTGAACAAATACCTCAGCGCAATGCAATGAACGCCTCCCACGGGAGGCGTTCATGTTGTAGAACTTATGCCATCATCGTCATTGGCTCATTGGCCAGCCTCCCGATGCAATTCGATTCGGTGCAGTCGTCCAAGCAGTAGCGAATAAGACAGCGCCCCCATCACAGCAATCCCGCCGACGAAGTTAAACGCCCAGTAGAACGAGCCGGAGGTGTGCAGGATGTAGCCGATCACGGTTGGTGTCACGATCCCGGCGAGATTGGCTGAGAAGCTGGTGATGGCGCTGGTGACGCCGATCAACTCTTTGGGGGCGACTTCGCCGACTGCGGCCCAAGAGGCCGAACAAATGCCTTGCGCAAAAAATGCCAAGGTCAAAATCGCAATCGCGACCGCATTAGAACTGGCATCGATTCGTGCTTGTCCGTGGTACTCGGCATAGAACTACTGAGTCGGAGA
>NZ_JBRIIQ010000020.1:0-55838 GCF_052976905.1 Glaciimonas sp. GG7
TCTCCGACTCAGTAGTTCTATGCCGAGTACCACGGACAAGCACGAATCGATCAGTGTGCGTAGACTCGGCAAATCAAGGCTGCCGTCTGAATGCATGGGAGTAATGATTGCAACGATGCTACCTTGGATCATGATAGTAAGTACGAAAGTGGGAAAAGTCTGATTGTAGCGGATCGCCGTGACTATGGGGAAATTCCACCCGCATTTCAACTTAAATTACAAAGAAACTATTGACGATAATACTGACCGGAGACTCCAGCATTGGAGACGTAACCTTAGCAGGCTATTCGGATGTTGCCTAAGTAATCAGATGCCCGGTTCTCATCTAAATCTGATTAACAAAAATGACATTTAGTCGAGCCGTAAATGTGCTGACGAAGGAGTATTGCCTTTTATCGCACACAGCCGCTGCACCATTGCCGGTTTAGGTAACTCGACATAGCCATCTTCAAATGCCAGGACGTGCCAGGTATTTTGGCGATCAGTTGCCAACCACTGTAATAACTCCCCCTGCATTAGCAGGAAATGAGGATTTGTGGGCTTGCCAAACTGTTGATTACCGGCAGAAAAAGTCTCGTACAGTAGCACTCCTTGACCTGCAATGCTATTGAGTATCCATGGGACTAATGGACGATGTAAGTAATTCGTGACCACGATTCCAGCAAAACGCTGCGGCGGGAATAGTTCAGCCAAGGCAGCCTTATTACCTACTTCTAAATCAATTTGAAGCGTCGCAATGCCTTTTGCTGCAATGCCGCTAAGTGCATCGGCATTGCGATCTACCGCCAGTACTTGCTTGCCTGCGGATGCCAGTAATGCACTATGCCGTCCATCACCACAAGCGAGATCGAGTACTTGCCCCTCGGGAATAACGGGCAAAAAACGACTAACCCAGTTTGAAGCAGGCGAATCCATAGTCATAGCTTTGCAATCACGGTAAATAACCTAGTTGTAACCTAAACCCATAGCCTCACGTACGTCGCGCATGGTGTCCTGCGCCAATTTGCGCGCATGATCTGCACCATCGGCAACAATTGCACGCACCAGTGATGGATCGTCAAGATACTGTTGCGCGCGCTCATGCATAGGCTCTTGCTCTTTGATAATGGCATCAATGATGGGTTGTTTGCATTCCAGGCAGCCAATACCGGCAGAGCGGCAGCCTTTTGCAGCCCATTCCTGCGTCTCTGGATCGGAGTACACCAAATGAAATTGCCAGACAGGGCATTTAGTCGGTTCGCCCGGATCGGTGCGACGCACGCGTGCCGGATCTGTTGGCATAGTGCGCACTTTTTTAGTAACGACATCTTTATCGTCACGCAAGGCAATCGCATTACCGTAACTCTTGGACATTTTTTGACCGTCAAGACCGGGCAAACGTGATGCATCCGTCAATAGCGCCTGTGGCTCCGAGAGAATGAGTTTGCGACTTCCTTCGAGAAATCCAAATAGACGCTCACGATCGATCATGGATAGATTCTGTGCGTCGTCAAGCATCGCTTTCGCTTGCTCAAGCGCTTCTTCACTACCCTTCTGTTGAAAATCGATGCGCAGTTCGTGATAGAGCTTAGCGCGCTTACTGCCCAATTTTTTAACGGCATCCTGTGCTTTTTCTTCAAAGCCCTTTTCTTTGCCGTAAAGATGATTAAAGCGTCGTGCAATCTCCCGCATCATTTCAATGTGTGGAACTTGATCGTCACCAACCGGCACTTGGGTAGCGCGGTAAATCAACACATCAGCAGCTTGCAGCAATGGATAGCCAAGAAAACCATAGGTTGACAAGTCTCTGTCAGTCAGTTTTTCTTGTTGGTCTTTGTATGTCGGGACCCGCTCCAGCCAACCCAGCGGCGTAGCCATCGAGAGCAGCAAATGTAACTCTGCGTGCTCAGGCACCTTCGATTGAATAAATAATGTCGATTGCGATGGATCAACACCGGCGGCAAGCCAATCGACCAACATATCCCAGGTGCTACTTTCGATCTGACTAGGATCATCGTAATGCGTAGTCAGTGCATGCCAGTCAGCGACAAAGAACAGGCAAGGCAATTCGGATTGCAAGCGAACCCAGTTTTTCAAAGCGCCGTGATAGTGGCCAAGATGCAAAGCGCCCGTGGGACGCATGCCAGATACAACGCGATCAGGATACATAGTGAGATGTCAGAGTAGCAATTTAAAGGGTGCGCGTCAGTGTAAAAGCATCAGGAGGGGTGTGACGATCCATTGCAAAACAGTTGATGCGATGTTGATCAATGGCGTAATCCAGACTGCATACAGAGTAGGCTGATCACCGAACTGGGGCAACTTAATCAAGAGCAACGCCAGCACAATAAAAAAACCATAGGGTTCAATTTTGGCAAGTTTGTAGGCATATTTATGCGGCAGAAGGCTAAACAAAATGCGGCCTCCGTCTAATGGAGGCAGTGGAAATAAATTTAGTGCAAACAACACCAGATTGATGCGTATCCCTGCTTGCGCCATCATGATGAAGAAATTTCCCCGGTCTGCGCCAGAGCTGGCCAATCCTATAAATAACAACATCCAGCCTAATGCCATGACCAAATTAGCAGCCGGTCCGGCCAGCGCCACCCATGCCATATCGCGCTTGGGCTTGCGTAACTGGCCAAAATTGACTGGTACTGGTTTTGCATAACCAAACAGGAATGCACCGCCGGTGGAGAAGAACATCAACAACGGAATCAGAATGGTGCCGAATGGGTCAATATGCTTAACTGGATTAAGGCTCATGCGGCCAAGCATATAGGCAGTAGGATCGCCAAAGTATTTCGCCGCATAAGCGTGGGCGGCTTCGTGCAAGGTAATGGCAAAAAGGAGAGGCAATGCTAATACTGCAATAGTTTGAATTAGATCGTTCATTCGCGGAATTCTAACAGAGAGGAGCGCGCATGCCCGGGCAGATTCGGAGCAATTGACAAAAAATCATATATTGAAAAAAAATAGCCTTCAATGTTCACTGAAATAGGACTTACGCAAAATTGCCCTAGCAAGACAGACTGACAAAGACAGTACCCCTTGTACGGCCAGGCGGGCGTAACGCCGCTGGGGCGATTTTGCGTAAGTCCTATGAAATTACAAACCAAATAACCTGATATCACCGCGTCCTTGTCGGATCAATATTGGCTCATCTGCGGTCAGGTCTATCACGGTCGTCGGCTCAAGACTGCACGCACCACTATCAATCACCAACTCCACCTGCTTCTGTAGTTGATCGCGTATTTCGTCAGCCTCGGTAAGCGGCAAGCCATTGCCTGGCAGAATTAATGTCGTACCGATCAACGGCTGCCCTAACTCCTCCAACAAAGCTTGTACTACAACGCTCTCCGGCACCCTCAGACCGATTGTTTTACGGGAGGGATGACTGAGGCGGCGAGGCACTTCTTTGGATGCGCCAAGAATAAATGTATAAGGCCCCGGCGTCCCACTTTTTAATAGCCGAAATTGACGGTTATCAATCTTGGCATATTCTGAAATTTCACTCAGATCGCTACACAGTAGCGTCAGATGGTGCTTATCATCCACGCCGCGAATCCTACGCAGGCGTTCGACAGCGTCTTTATTATCCAGTTGGCATACCAACGCATAACAGCAATCCGTTGGCAAAGCGACGATACCGCCTGCTTGAATAATCTGTGCCGCCTGCTTGATTAACCGCAGTTGCGGATTATCAGGGTGAATATGAAAAAACTGGCTCATGACTCGCTAACTCTTTGAATATAAAAAATAAAAAACGGCGATAGCCATCAGACTACCGCCGCCCTGCCAAACTATTTGACAGTGCTCGCCACTGTTTTCAAATGGTTACAACGCTGTAACGTGTGGATTACGTAACGCCGCAATCCGTTGTTCAATTGGCGGATGGCTTGAGAACAAAGCCATAAATCCGGGCTTGTCGTTAATACCCATGGCTGCCATAGACTCTGGCAAAGAGGCCGCTTCACCACCACCTAAACGCGCTAATGCACGCTGCATGGGTAAGCTACTGCCCATCAGTTTCGCAGAACCGGCATCGGCGCGAAATTCACGATGACGCGAGAACCAAGCCACGATGAGTGAGGCTCCAATACCTAATACGATCTGAGAAACAATCACCGTGGCCATATAACCAATACCAGGCCCATCATTATTACCACGCGACAGGGCACGATCAACGGCATAACCGATTACCCGTGACAAAAATACAACAAAAGTATTCACAACACCCTGAATCAGGGTCATGGTAACCATGTCACCATTGGCGATGTGAGCAATTTCATGGCCCAGCACTGCCTCAACCTCTTCTTTAGTCATACTTTCGAGCAGACCAGTTGATACGGCAACCAAAGCAGAATTCTTAAAAGCGCCAGTCGCAAATGCATTTGGCTCACCTTGAAATACAGCGACTTCAGGCATGCCAATACCTGCACGCTGGGCAAGCTTTCCAACTGTGTCGATCAGCCACAATTCAGTCGAATTCGAAGGCGACTCAATGACGCGCGCGCCAGTGGAGCGTTTCGCCATCCATTTACTAATTAAAAGCGAAAAAATCGATCCAGCGAAGCCAACTATGAGCGAAAACACCATCAATTTTGGGATGTCGAGTCCGCTACGCGTCAGAAAACGATCCACGCCCAACAGCGATAGGACGATGCTCAACACCAACATGACTGCGATATTTGTGGCGAGGAACAGGAAAATACGTTTCATGCGCAAAACTCCTTAACGAAATGGGAAGCTTTACAGATAAGTCCGGTATTTAAAATTTCAAGGGGGCAACAATTGCGGTTGATAGACGATTCTATTTTACCGATCCTACCTAAGATGATGAGGACTTGTAGCGTTAGTTGGGATAACTTGTCTAATTTACGGGGAAATGTGCGCACCACTTGTAAAAACCAACTGACATAAATCACCCTGATTGTAATTGCACAAGAGTCCTAAAAGTGTCTTACAAAGCCCAGTTGTGCCAAACAGGCACTACGCCATTATGTAAAGGCGGCAACGCACCAAGATCAACCCTGGACTCACCTGGACTATGAAAGTCGGAACCTCGCGATCCCATAAAGCCATATTCAATCGCGATTTTGGCATATTGATCATACTGATCAGGCGTGTGGCTACCGGTATTGACCTCAATAGCGCTACCGCCTAATTGTTTGAACTCATCAAAAAATGCACTAAAGGCAACATCGCTCAAATTGTAGCGTCCAGGATGTGCGACCACTGCAATCCCGCCCGCGCCCAGTATCCATTTCACCGCCTGCGCAAGGCTCGCCCAACGATGCGGGACATAACCAGGCTTACCCTCCGTTAAAAAGCGGCGAAATACTTCGTGGGTATCGACACAACGGCCAATCTCGACCAAATAGCGTGCAAAGTGCGTACGGGAAATCAAATCGGGATTGCCTACATGCCTGAGTGCACCTTCGAATGCATCGGGGATCCCTGCAATGGCCAATTGCGCTGCCATATCGCGGGCGCGCCGTTCACGGCCTCCCCTTGTTGCTGCCAATCCCTGTACCAATTCTTGATTGGTTTCATCAATTTTCAAACCGACAATGTGAATGGTGTGACCAGCCCATGTTATCGAGATTTCTACTCCAGTCACAAAATGCAAATTGAGCGCATGTGCGGCAGCCCGCGCTTCATCAATACCACTAATCTCGTCATGATCAGTTAATGCCCATACATCAACACCGTTTGCTTTAGCACGTGCAGCAACCTGCGCCGGTGTCAGGATACCGTCGGAAATATTCGAATGACAATGGAGGTCAACATTTAACATCAAGGAGCATATTAAGAAATGAGAGTGAAGAGAAGATTGTACGCCCCTTGCCATCGTTTTGTTGCGAGTGCACATCTGGGTGTCGATAGCACTTTTCAAACATGGAGCAACATTACTCGGCTAAAAATTGCTCAATCGTCAAAGCTAACAATTCCGGCTGATCGTGATGCAACATATGCCCTGCATCAGCGATCGTTACCAGCCGTGCGTCAGCCAGGCATGCGACGCGTCGATCTATTTCCGTGCGCATGGCATCCTTCCCTCCCATCCATCGCGACATGTCAGTGTCGGCGGCTTCAACGCATAACACTGGAGCACTAATCTGCCGCCAGCAGGCAAGCATCTCCTCAACTCTAGGCAAAACAGGGTTGATCAACTTATGCGCAGGATCACCTAAAATTTCCCACTTCCCCGGACTACTCTCATTTGCCCAATGTTGGGCCAGGAAATCAGCGCGTTCATTTGAGAGTCTGGGATTATTCTTTTTCAAACGATGAGCAACTGCCGCCTTGCTTGAGTAAACATACATCATCGGTACTGTCCGTAATTCATTGAGCCACTTGGCGTAACGCTCAGGAGCTTGATCAGGAGCTGTCATTGCTGGACCGAACCCTTCGAGGTTAATGAATTTTTTTACGCGTTGCGGTTGTACGCCTGCATACAAGCTCCCGACGTATCCACCCATGCTATGGCCAAGTAAATTGACGGATTCTTCACCCGCGTAGTGTCGCAAAATGACGTCCAGGTCTGCCAGATAATCGGGAAACCAATACACATCTGCCAAGCTATTCTGAGTTAAGCCAAAGCCACGCCAATCTGGCGCGATGACATGCCAATTTTGTGCAAGGTTATTAATCAAAAATTGAAATGATGCTGACACATCCATCCAGCCGTGCAGCATAAATAGCAGCGGCGCCTCAGAATGCCCCCAGCATCGAATGTGATAACGCAGTCCGCGCACTTGAATAAAGTCCGATTGAGATCGTTTCATATTTAATAGAATGTATTAATAAATAATGGGAGTGACAGTGAATATAAACAAAGGTGAATAAATCGTTTCAGATAATCCTACACAAGAAACATAAAAATGTATTTATTAATCATACTTTCCATACAGTAAGTTTATGCCGGGCATCATACATAAAAGCAACATACGATTTGTTTTGCATGATTTTCATTATTTGTTATAGAAGCAATATACAATCTTCAGCAAATTAATTTCTTGAACTAATATAACTACCGCAATATAAAGATTTTCGGAAAGAAAAAATCATGGAACAAAAGGTGCCACGCCGTACGCGAGAAAAAATTCTGGAATTATCATTGCGACTTTTCAATGAATTCGGCGAACCCAATATCACCACTACCATCATTGCTGACGAAATGAAAATTTCACCGGGAAATTTGTATTATCACTTTCGCAATAAAGATGACATCGTCAATTCGATTTTTGTAACGTTTGAAGAATCGATGAGTCGCATGCTAAGCATTCAACAGAGTGCACGACCAACAATGCAAGACCTATGGAGCTACTTGCGTTTGATGTTTGAACTGATCTGGCGCTATCGTTTCTTTTACCGAGATTTGAGCGACTTACTATCGCGTAACCGTACTTTAGAGTTGCATTTCAAAGAGATTTTCGGCCATAAAATTAAGGTAGTAAAACAATTATGCCAAGCCCTTCAGTCAGACAATGCACTCGCAGTCAACTCAATTCAAATCGATGCCCTCGCAACAAATATGGTTGTTACTGCAAGTTACTGGCTGTCTTATCAATATGTATTGAACCCACGGCAATATACTGAGCATAAAGCGGTAGAAAATGCGCTCGCCAGCGGCTGTTATCAAGTATTGTCGCTGATGCATCCTTATTTGCGCGGCGCAAGTCTCGAACATTTTGAAGAGCAAACGGCCAAATATTGGGGTGAAAATGGCCGGGCCGTTCCTACAAATTAATACACCTCTTATTAAAAAAATGAAATCACTTTGCATTTATTGCGGCTCCTCTGCTGGGTCATCTCCACTTTATGCCGAGGCAGCGCGTTCGCTTGCGCAACATATGGTGTCCGAAAATATTGCACTTGTTTACGGTGGCGGGAATGTCGGACTGATGGGAATTATCGCAGATGAAGTCATCCGACTTGGCGGTATTGCCACTGGTGTTATCCCGACTGCGCTACTAGAAAAAGAGCTCGGACATAAAGGTTTGAGCAAACTCCATATCGTTAAAGATATGCATGAACGTAAAGCGATGATGGCGGAGCTATCAGACGGCTTTATAGCTATGCCCGGCGGCATAGGAACTCTGGAGGAGTTATTTGAAGTATTTACTTGGGCGCAATTAGGTTTTCATCAAAAACCGATTGGGCTATTAAATGTTGCTCATTTTTATGATGGATTGATTCAATTTATTCAACATATGGTAACGCAACGGTTTCTTAAGGCTGAACAAGCTGAGTTACTCATTCATGCGCCAGATAGTACTATCTTACTAAAACGCTTCAAGACATTTATTCCAAAAAATGTTACGAAATGGTTGGATCGCACTACGATTTAATATCGTTGCACTGATATATTAAAAAAGCCATGCACTTTTACTGTGCATGAATTTTTTAATATATAAAATATGATTATTTATCCAATGCTTGTTTAAAGTCTGTCACTAAATCGACAGTATCTTCAATACCAATGGATACCCTGATCAGGGAATCAGAAATCCCCATACCTGCACGCGCATCAGGACCCATTTCATAAAAAATGGTATGAGCAACCGGCAATACCAAAGTACGATTATCACCCAGGTGGGTCGCTGAAATACCCAATTTCATATGGTTAAGATAATCGAAACAATCAATCTCAGGCTGCAGCTCAAAGCTCAGTAAATAGCCGAATGACCGAAACAATTCACTCGCCAGGGCATGCTGCGGATGGGATTTTAAGCCGGGATAATGGACTGCGGCGACACGAGGATCAGCTTCCAGCATTTCCGCCACGGCGAGAGCATTAGCGCTGCTACGATCGATACGTAGCGCCATTGTTTCGGCACCTACAGCAATATGATGCGCAGCTTCGGGGCCAAGCGCAGCACCAAAGTCACGCAGGCTTTTTGCGCGAATCTGCGCCATGCCCCATTGCACAGGCTGGAGTTTTTTATAGGCAGGCAATATATGTGGATATTGGCTCCAGTTAAACAAGCCAGTATCAGTCAATGCCCCGCCAAGCGCATTCCCATGACCACCTATCGACTTGGTCAACGAATTGATGACCAGACTCGCCCCAACGACCTTCGGTTGAAATAAATAGGGCGACGTCATCGTGTTATCGACAACAAACAAAATCCCACGGGCACGACACAAAGCCCCTATGCGCTTCAAATCTGCAATCTGGGTGCGAGGATTGGCAATCGTTTCAACGAAAACCACGCGCGTGGTAGGTGTCAACGCAGATTCGACTTGGGCGACATCTGTTACATCTACCATCGACACAGCGATGCCCTGCCCTTGGATGGTCTGCCAAACACTGGCGGTATTGCCAAATAAGAACGCTGACGATACAAGGTGGTCACCAGCCCGTAACAGCCCCTGCACTACTGCACCAATCGCTGCCATGCCAGTCGCAAAACACATCGTGGCGTAACCAGCCTCCATCAGATTGACTTTATCTTCCAATGCAGACACTGTTGGATTGCCCTGACGGCCATAACGATACCCTTGCGCACGCCCCTGAAAAACCTCAGCCAACTGCCGCGCATCCTGATAGCCATACGTCACCGAGGTATGTACCGGCTTATGCAAAGAACCGTGCTCTATGGTTTTTTGACGGTCCCCATGGACTACCGTAGTAGTGAATCCGTAGCGTTGTTTATGTTCTGTATTGTTCATGCTCCACACCATTTCTAGTTTGTTCTATGCGAATAGAAATTGAATATGCCCGTATTAACGGGCATATTTTTAATCTCAATACAATCTCATCACAATTACTCGAAATTCGCCAGATTCAACTGGGAACGTACGCCATCTTCGACTTCCGCTTTTGGATTGTTACGAACGTATTCGATACGATCCAAATAGTCACGCGAGATGTCGCCAGTGATGTAGTTGCCGTCAAAACAAGAAGCTTCGAAGTTTTTCAAGGCTGGATTGACATCCGAAATTGAACGTTTCAGTGCATCAATATCCTGATACACCAAGGCGTCAGCCGTAATCTCACGGCAGACCTCTTCGTC
This sequence comes from Glaciimonas sp. GG7, assembly GCF_052976905.1. Taxonomy (NCBI): domain Bacteria; kingdom Pseudomonadati; phylum Pseudomonadota; class Betaproteobacteria; order Burkholderiales; family Oxalobacteraceae; genus Glaciimonas; species Glaciimonas sp. GG7. Next base: position 10,005 of record NZ_JBRIIQ010000020.1, read on the forward strand.
AGTACGACCGTAAGCGATCAGTTCGCCACGCGTCGGCATATCAATTCCGTAGACGTTAGGAAATTTCACTGGTGGCGCAGCAGAGGCAAAAATCACGCGTTTTGCGCCAGAGTCGCGCGCCATCTGCACGATTTCACGACTAGTCGTACCGCGCACGATCGAATCATCCACCAGTAGTACCGTCTTGCCCTTAAACTCAGAACCGATAGCATTGAGTTTTTGACGTACCGACTTTTTACGTATCGCTTGTCCTGGCATCAAAAAGGTACGGCCGATGTAACGATTCTTGATGAAGCCTTCGCGGTATTCAATATTGAGTTTGAGTGCCAACTGAATTGCTGCAGGACGCGACGAGTCAGGAATCGGCATGACCACATCGATGTCACCACTTGAGAATTCACGTTTGATCTTGTCGGCCAAATACTCGCCCATTTTCAGGCGTGTGGCGTACACCGACGCACCATCAATGATCGAGTCGGGACGGGCCAGATAGACGAACTCAAAAGCACAAGGATTTAAGGTTGGATTATCGGCACATTGCTGGTTGTACAGATTGCCTTCGATATCGATAAAAATCGCTTCGCCAGGGACCACATCGCGCAAGAAGCGGAACCCCAAACCTTCGAGGGCGACAGATTCGCTAGCAATCACATATTCCGTACCTTTGTCGGTTTCATTGACGCCGATACACAGCGGACGAATACCGTATGGATCGCGGAATGCCAACAGGCCATGACCGGCGATCTGCGCAACTACCGCATAGGAACCACGCACCCGCTGATGTACTACGGCTACGGCTTTGAACAACGCATCAGGGTCAAGCGAATACCCAATAGTGGCTTGCTGGATTTCATGCGCTAGTACGTTGAGCAAGACTTCCGTATCGGAGTCGGTATTGATATGTCGACGATCGTTTTTGAACATCTCAATCTTGAGTTGTTCAGCGTTGGTCAGATTACCGTTGTGCGCCAAAATAATACCAAACGGGGCGTTGACGTAAAACGGTTGCGCTTCTTCCGCACTAGCACTGCCGGCGGTTGGGTAGCGCACTTGACCGATGCCGAAATTACCCGGCAAAGAGCGCATGTTGCGGGTCCGAAAAACGTCGCGCACTAAGCCATTGGCTTTGTGCATAAAGAATCCGTTACCCTGGTTGGTTGCAATTCCCGCAGCATCCTGGCCGCGATGTTGCAAAAGCAACAGTGCGTCGTAGATTAATTGATTGGCGGGGTTGTGAGAAGCGATGCCGACTATGCCACACATGGTGGACTCCTAAATAAAACAAATCCGAAACAAATTCAAGGAAGTAATACAAACGATACAAGTAGTACAAACAAGATCAAATACTGCAAATTCGAGAGGTAAACATGCACATTAAAACTTCACGTGTTGTGTAAATGCACCGGGGAGAAATAGCAAAGCCGTATTCGCTGCAGTGACCGCAAGCGGACTAAACACCGCGTCGCGCCAAAATTGCTGCTTCGGAATAGCGGTTGTACCGCAGACCAATACTGCCGCCAACACAATCACCAGTCCACGCGCCAATCCAAACAAACCACCTAAACCACGATCAGCAATGCTCAGACCGCTAGCCTTAATAAGTCCGTCTACCGCCATAGTTAGTAGCATCATTAATAATCTGATGCCGATAAACAGCGCTATAAAGGCGACAATCAACCGTGTTACAGCACCAGGAATAACTTCAGGAAGCAATGCTGCCAGACTTTCACCGTATGCGTTCGCAACGAAGAGCGCAACAATCCAACTTGCCAGAGACAAAATTTCCTTGACCAATCCGCGCATGGTGCTAATCAATATTGAGCAAATCAGCACAAACAATACTAGGTAATCAAAAATCGTCACGCTACTCTTCAACCTATTAAAAAAACATCTATCTTGATATTCGATGGGGATATTTAGTTGTATATCCAAACCAATCTGAATCTATATGAGACTGGTCTCTATTCATTTTAAGTGGGAATCAACGCACCGCTTAACCCCAGCGGGGCCAACTTGGTCCGCGCCTTTTCAGCCTCTTCTTTGCTAGCGAAGGGGCCAATCCGAATCCGGATGCGTTCGCCTGAAGACGTCTTTATTTTTTGGGTATAAGAATGAATTCCGGCGCTACTTAACTTTCCTTGCAATTCATCAACTTTTTCCTGCGAAGCCAAGGCCGCCACCTGAATGATAAATTTGGCTGACTTTTTTTCAGCCGATGACGGGCTTGGCACATTGTTGTGACCATTCAAAATGGCAGCAGCACGCGCCGAATCATCGGCTACCGGACTCACGTCATTGTCGTCAAGCTTATTGGCTCTGATATTGGCTTTCGGTGGAGGAATGGATTTTCGATCATCCTTCACTTTTGGCTTGCTTTCTGGTTTTACTATTGAATTGGGTTCTGTCTTGTTATCAGCCATTATTTGCGGAGCTGGGGCTGGTATTGCAGACGCTGCTGACCTGGAACCCGCAAGGTTAGTCACGCTTGGCTGTTGCTTTGTGGGAACCGCTGCCGTGCTTGCCGGATCAATAATCTCCTCCTGCTGATCAAGGCTATCGCCGGCGCTGGCAACACCCGATGCAGATGACACGGTAGCAGAGGCTGCAGCAGGGACAGCGGCCAAAGCAGCTTCAGAAGTGGAAGCAGGTTTGTCCCGTGAAGGAATCTGGATCGCAATGTCATTCGACAGAGGTTTAGGCTCCGAATCCAACACCATCGGCAATATGATCACCACTGCAAGGACTAACGCAATAGCCCCAACTAAACGACGGCGCGCACGTTTTTTTTCAGGAAGAACCGGATCGATGGCATCGTTTGATTTCTTGCCGGAATTTTTATCCTTCCGACTAGCGCGTATGCGGCTGGTGTCCTCTGTTGAGCGCGATTGATAGGCGCTCTGCTCAGCGTTAGGCTGAGGCTTTTTTTTACTGAAGAGAGAAAGCAAACCCATGCGATATCGATTTAATGTGAAAGTGGAATATAAAAATATTGACTGATTTGCACTATTTTCAGATCACATTGTCAGTGAAATCCGGCATTCCTGGCTTCCATCACGCCTGCAACTGTCAGGAAGGAGCCAAAGACCACAATTCTATCATTCTCACCCGCTCTACTCAGCGCATTTGCATAGGCTTCGGCAGGAGTGTTGAAACATTGCACAGTAGATTCCGCTGCAACGCCTTCTTGCGCCTTGACACCAGCCTCTTGCAAATGTTGTCTCAATTGTTCAGCCGTAGCAGCACGCGGCAATGGGAGGTCGGTCAGACACCAATGGTCAACTCGCCCCTTTAGCTGGGTCACGATACCGTCGATATCTTTATCCAACATGGCACCAAATATTCCGAAGGTATAAGGGTGGAAACCCATATTGTCCAGATTTTGCGCCAGCGTGGCAGATGCATGCGGATTGTGGGCAACATCCAACACAACCAATGGTTGTCCAGGCAATACTTGAAAGCGCGCCGGTAATTCAACCGTTACCAAACCAGTACGCACCTCTTGCGCACTCACCGGCAATTGCATGCGTAAAGCCTCCAAGGCCGCCAAAGCAGCAGAAGCATTCAGCAGTTGATTAGCACCGCGCAGACTAGGATAGCCCAGCGAATTGCGACGTTGTGTACGTCCCCCATAATTCCACTGCTGCTTGTCGCCCGTATAGTTAAAATCGCGGCCCAACAACCACAAATCCGCGCCGATTGTGTTGGCATGATCGATCAATGATTGGGGAGGCATAGGATCGCTGCAAATAGCGGTTTTTCCTGAGCGGAAAATACCAGCTTTCTCAAAGCCGATTTTTTCACGGGTATCGCCTAAATAGTCTGTGTGGTCAATATCGATGCTGGTCACGATAGCGATATCCGCATCGATGACGTTGACAGCATCCAGACGTCCGCCAAGCCCGACTTCGAGAATCACAACTTCCAGATTTTCAGACGCCAGTAAATGCATGATCGCAAGCGTAGTGAATTCAAAATATGTCAGGGAGACATCACCGCGATGCGCTTCAACCGCCTCAAAACTGGCAATCAACGCTTGATCCGAAGCCGACTCCCCGTTCAATTGCGCACGCTCATTAAAGTGTAAGAAATGCGGCTTGATATACAGGCCAACCTTATAACCGGCGCGCAGCAGCATCGACTCCAGCATCGCGCAGGTCGAGCCCTTCCCATTGGTGCCAGCGACCATGATGACCGGGCAAGCGAACTGTAGGTTTAGTCGTTCTTTGACTAGTTTGACCCGATCCAGTCCCATATCGATGGTTTTAAAATGGCGCGACTCAAGCAACGTTAGCCATTCATCAAGAGTGGTCGGTTTGTTTGGGATGGTTGGGGCGGTCAACGATGTGGACATTTAATACTCACTCAACAAAAAACAATAGCCCGGACAGCAAGCATTCGGGCTATTCAATATTACGCAATATTAATGAACGGTCACACAATATCAAGCAAGCGTTTCAGCCGGTTGATTTTGCAGCAAAGCTAACAAACGCGCGATTTCTTCACGCATTTTGCGACGGTCAACAATCATATCGACTGCACCTTTAGTAACCAGGAACTCTGAGCGCTGAAAACCTTCCGGTAGTTTCTCACGCACGGTATTTTCGATCACGCGAGGCCCTGCGAAGCCAATTAGCGCCTTCGGCTCTGCGATCACTACATCACCCATAAATGCAAACGAAGCAGATACACCGCCCATCGTTGGATCGGTTAGCACGCTGATATATGGCAATTTTTTTTCCGACAATTTAGTCAGCATCGAGGTAGTTTTCGCCATTTGCATTAACGACAGCAAACCTTCTTGCATACGAGCACCGCCAGTCGCCGTAATGCAGATAAACGGAACTTTTTGCTCCAAAGCGACTTGCGCACCACGAACAAAGCGTTCACCGACGACGGAACCCATGGAGCCCCCCATAAATTCGAATTCAAAACAGGCCACAACGACTGGCAAAGTCATAATGGCACCACCAAGCACAATCAAGGCATCCGTTTCGCCGGTAGCTTCCATTGCTGCTTTGAGGCGATCAGGATATTTTTTACTATCTTTGAATTTGAGCGTATCAATCGGCAATATTTCCTGGCCGATTTCGTAACGACCACCGGCATCCAGCAATGCATCGAGACGATCACGGGCGCGAATACGCAGATGATGACTGCATTTTGGACAAACATGAATATTCGATTCCAGGTCGGTCCGGTACAAAACCGCTTCGCAAGATGGACATTTAACCCAAAGCCCTTCAGGGATAGATTTGCGTGTCGCTGAATCGCTGCGCTGGATACGTGGGGGGAGTAGTTTTTCAAGCCAACTCATAGAGCGACCTCCTTGATATTTTTTTCTTGCCGAATTGTACCTTCAACCAAAAAACAGCGATAGTAAATCGCTGTTTGTCTGGTCAGGTCGCTCATAAGATTATCTATCAGATCATTTTTCAGCAGGCTAATTATTCGTCTAACGCTTTACGTATTCCACTAATAAATGTTTGCACAGCAACAACTGCATGTTCACGCGGTGTATTTTCCAGCTCTTGAATAATCCGGCTACCGATCACAACCGCATCGGCTACCTGAGCAACTGCTTTAGCCGTCGTAGCGTCACGAATTCCGAAGCCGACACCAATTGGTAATTTAACATGTTTTCGGATGGCAGCAATGCGCTCTGTCACATCACCAATATCGATATTGGCAGCGCCAGTGACACCTTTGAGAGAAACGTAATAAGCAAAGCCGCCGCCGACATTCGCGACCTGCTTGATGCGCTCTTCAGTGGAGGTCGGGGCCAGCAAGAAAATTGGATCCATGCCGTTGGCTCGCATTTTATGCGCAAACTCTTCGCATTCTTCCGGTGGATAATCAACAATGATAGTGCCATCCACGCCCGCCTCTTTCGCAGCACTGATAAAAACATCCACGCCCATGCGTTCGAGCGGATTGGCGTATCCCATCAACACTACCGGAGTATGCATATTGGTCTGGCGAAACGTGTGCACATAACCTAATACATCACGTAAGCTGACATTGAACTTAAGCGCCCGTTCACATGCACGCTGGATTACGGGACCTTCGGCCATCGGATCAGAAAATGGAATGCCCAACTCCAAAATGTCAGCACCACCTGCTACCAGTGCGTGCATTAAAGGGATAGTCATTTCGGGATCAGGATCACCTGCGGTGATAAAAGGAATGAGGCCTTTTTTATTATTTGCGGCCAGTGCAGCCAATGTTGTCTGAATTCGTGACATGGTTTGTCTTATTTAAATATTATATTCATGGCCAATTGCGTCATGCGCCAATTGCGCCCTCAATGAACAGCAACGATGAACGCTATAAGAAAAATGCGACACACCATAAGCTGGCGTGTCGCTCATTCTAACTAGCACAACGACCCGTTCAGACTTTCAAACGCTCAGCGACAGTATGCATATCTTTATCACCACGACCAGATAGATTGGCGAGGATAATTTTGTCTTTCGGCAAAGTCGCTGCAAACTTGGCTGCGTAAGCGAGTGCATGCGCCGATTCCAGCGCCGGTATAATGCCTTCGATCTGACAGCAGGTATGAAATGCCGCTAGCGCCTCATCGTCAGTGATGGTCTCATAGTTAGCGCGGCCAGAGTCTTTCAACCATGCGTGCTCAGGACCAACACCGGGATAATCCATACCAGCAGACACAGAATGGGTATCAATGACTTGACCATTCTCGTCTTGCAATAAATATGTCCGGTTACCATGCAAAACGCCAGGTGAACCTGCAGTCAACGAAGCCGAATGCTTCCCACTATCCATACCCTCTCCTGCAGCTTCGATACCAATTAAGCGCACATCGCGATGATTGATATAAGGATAAAAAATACCCATTGCGTTAGAACCGCCACCGACGCAGGCAACGACGTAATCCGGTTGACGACCTGTCATTTCCGGCATTTGAACGAGACATTCTTCCCCAATGACAGATTGAAAGTCACGCACCATCATCGGATATGGATGCGGCCCTGCAACCGTCCCGATAATGTAGAAAGTATCCTCCACGTTGGTGACCCAATCCCGCATCGCTTCATTGAGTGCATCTTTCAGGGTCTTCGAACCAGATTCAACCGGGATCACTTTCGCACCCAGTAACTCCATCCGGTAGACATTTTGCTTTTGACGCTTGACGTCTTCACTGCCCATGTAGACAACGCACTCTAAACCGAAACGTGCGCAAATCGTGGCTGTTGCAACGCCATGTTGGCCCGCGCCAGTTTCCGCAATCACTCGCGGTTTTCCCATACGCTTAGCCAGCAATGCCTGACCAATTACATTGTTAATTTTGTGTGCGCCAGTGTGATTCAGATCTTCGCGCTTGAAGTAAATTTGCGCGCCGCCCATTTGTTCGGACCAGCGTTTAGCATGGTAAATAGGACTAGGACGACCAACAAAATGTTTTAGTTCGCTTTCAAACTCAGCTAAAAAATCAGGATCATGCTGATAGTGCGCGTAAGTCTCTTTCAGCTCCTTGAGAGCGAGGGTAAGCGTTTCCGATACAAAACTGCCTCCGTAGATACCAAAGTGGCCTCTGGCGTCGGGCAAGTTGTAGTGTGTAGCTTGAGTAGCTGACGCTTGAAGTTCAGCGTAATGCTCAAGCGGATTAAGTTCTTTCATTTGTTTCTCTCTTCAATGACGTATGAGGGTAACTTCTACCTGATGCGCGCAGAAAATATAGCGCGCTATCAATCAATAATGGCATCCGCCTGACGCACCGCATCGATAAAGGCACGTATTTTAGCGGGATCTTTAATGCCCTTTTCCTGCTCAACACCACTACTGATGTCGACTGCATAAGGGCGAACGCGAACCACCGCGTCAATCGCGTTTTGTACGTTCAAGCCACCACTTAAAACGACCTGAGGCGCGAGTTCTTTTGGGATGAGAGACCAATTAAACACCTTTCCACTACCACCATAACCATCAACTAAGGTATCGAGCAGCAAACCGGTACAGAGCCGACTTCCTGATCGATAATTCATATTGCATTCTATCAAATCGGCAGCAACAGTTGCGCTCCCTATGCGCATCGCGCGTAAAAAAGGACGATTTACCCGACTAGCTGCAGCATGGCATTGGGCGGGGCTTTCATCACCATGAAATTGCAGTAGCGACAATGGTGCTATTGCAAGCGTAGTAGTAATCTCATCGGTTGTTGCGTTGACAAATAAACCAACCGCAGTAACGAATGGTGGCAACACACTAATAAGCTCCAGTGCACGTTGCGGCGTGACATAGCGCGGACTTTTTTTATAAAAAACAAAGCCAATCGCGTCGGCTCCTGCAGCAACTGCCGTCTCCACATCCTGTTCACGCGTCAAGCCACAAATTTTAATTCGCGTACGTTGGTTCATATATATTGATAGATTAATTTTGTTAAATTGCCATGCAAAATAATTGGCAAAGATTCCGCTCACAAACGGCTCACTTTTAAGACGGATTACTCATTAAGCTTGGATTCCCTTACAACCAAGGCAATATTTGGCTTTCTGTTTGTGGCAAGTTCCACTTCCGATCATATTCAACTTTAGCCAAATATAATCCATCTGGCATAAAAGTTGGTGCGGCAAGACTACGATCACGTTGCAGAAGAAGATCAGCTATCCATTGAGGTGGCTGTTTTCCATTCCCAACAAAAATCAAAGCGCCAATCATGTTACGCACCATATGGTGTAAAAATGCATTGGCACGTAAAGTGAACACAATCAGATCGCCGCTAGTTTTGATACTGACTTCATGCATAGTGCGCACAGGGGAACGCGCCTGACACTCAATGGCTCGAAACGCCGAAAAATCATGCGTACCGACAAAATACTCTGCGGCTTGCTGCATCATCTCCAGATTCAAAGGGCGAAATGTCCATCCAACCTTGTTCACCAACAACGGCGAGCGTACCGGATGGTTGTACAGAAGATAGTGATAAGTACGCGCAGTAGCGCTAAAGCGCGCATGAAATTCCTGGTCGCCATCGACATGCGCGGTCGCCTCTGCATGTGGCACCTCACAAGCCCAACGCACTGCAACCGATGGTGGCAAAAAAGCATTTAAGCCACGCACCCAAGACGATGTTTCACGCATTAATGCTGTGTCAAAGTGCACTACCTGCTCCAGCGCATGAACACCTGCATCAGTGCGTCCGGCACAAATAGTCGATACTTTTCTCTGTGTAAATTTTTGCAAGGCATGTTCTAACCTATCCTGAACGGTTTTGCCGCCAGGCTGGGTTTGCCACCCCTGCCAGGGAGTACCGTCATATTGGACTCCGAGAACGATTCGCTTCAAACCAACTCCACTTTAAAATATCAAAAAACAAATAGCAGAACTTTGTAATTAAGTACTAAGTATTGTGCCGAAAAGGCAAACGGGCGCAAACATATTGCTGCGCCCGTCAAATACCAACTATTACTTAAAAATTAATACATTATTACGCTAGGTTTGTGAGCAACGATTTAGCCGTATCTATCTGATCCAGGTCGCCGCCCTTCAGCACTTCCTCTAACAATTCACGCGCGCCTTCGATATCACCAATTTCCTGGTAAGCGACCGCAAGATCAAGCTTAGTCGCCATTTCTGCATTAACAACATGGATAACAATCTGCTGAGAAATATTTTCATGAGAGTGCGCATGGGTATCTTCTACGACATCAAGATTAAGATCCATCCCAGACAAATCAAACTCTAACGGCTTAGCCATCGCCACTTTTTCCGTAACAACGGATGCTGGCGACGTAATCTCATCAGAAAGTGTTTCAACATCCAAATCTATTGGCGAATATTTATACGGCTGCGCGACCTGAGACTTATCCAGCTCCAGATCAACTGTCTCCATTGCAAGCCAGGAAGACGCTGGTAGTGAAGGTGCAATAACCAGATCAGGCTTGCTATCATCAACATTCAACGGCGCGAATAATTCAGCGACTTCCTTAGCTGACTCCAATGGGGTGTCTACAGCGTGAATAAAAGGTTCGGTAACTGCATTCAAACCATCATAATTAAGGTCATCCAGTAGTGGATTCGGTTCAGTCATAGAAACCGCGTTTGTCACCACTTGCTCTGATTTCAGACCCTTTCCATAAAGCGGATTAGTCGGGTCTATTGTAAAACCTAAAGCAATAGCTTCCTGCCACTCCTCGCCGGCACCATTAGTCAGACTATATAGTTCATTAGCAAGAACCCCAAATGCTCGCACATCTTTTCGTGCTGCATAAATTTCCAATAATTTGACACGAATTGCATGACGATTCGGCTGGCTGCGCAATGCTTCTTTCAGAATTTCTTCTGCCTGCACATCGCGACCGTACGCAATGTAGACATCTGCTTCTGCGACAGGATCAACGTTTGTATCAAGATTACTCACCGACGGCACAAAGCTAGAGTTAAATATACTATTTTTTGTATCGACACTCCGACCTCCGGTAGACCCGAATAGCGAATTTGTCCTTAATCCGGAATTGGTCAATGTCGCTTCGCCACTATCCAGAAACACTTGTTGCTTGTTACGACGGAATCGATGAATACCCAGACCGGCAAGCAGTAGCGCCAATACTCCGGCTATCGATAATGACAATGGACTATCTGCCAAACTTCCCAAAAAACTCGGCTCTGGTGGTTTTGCCGCAGCTACCTTCGGTGTAGCAGGTTTAATTACCGGCTTGGCGCTTGTGGTCTCCACCGACGTAGTAGTTGCCTGTTTACCAGACGCTGTCTCGGTTGCAGGTGTTGCGGCATTCTCACCACTAGCGCTGGTCTGCTTTTGTAGTTCGTCTAAACTCTTATTTTTTACATCCAGAATTTTTTGTAAATCACTAATATTTTTCTCTAACTCCTTGACGCGTGAGCTCGTTTCAATGGCTGCTTTTTCGCGAGAAATTTGTTCTTCAGTGGCCGCAACTAACTTTGTATCAGACTTTAAGTCATCACCTGGACGCGATAATTTAAGCTTGTCTTTCGCATCATTCGCTGGATTAGCCTGTTCCTCTACTTTTGTGGTGATTTTTCCACCAGCACTTTGATTTGCATCAACAGCATTATGAGGAGTCGCTTTTGCCGTTTGGTTAGCCAAAATATCGCGGTAACCGTTAAAATCTTTTGATAGTGACAAAATGATATTTGACGCCTCTGAGCGCGTCACTGCCCGTGCATTATTGGCACTAGGAATCGACAATATCTGGCCGCTGCGCAAGCGGTTAATATTATTAGCGATAAATGCATTTTCATTACTACGATACATCGCCACCAGCATTTGATCGAGGGATACGCCAGTCGGTAAATTATCGATAGCTATGTGAGAGAGCGTGTCGCCTTTCTTAACGAGATAATCAGACTCTGTTTTTGCACTCGTTGCAGCAATAGCTTCAGGTATCTTTGTCGTTTGCCGTACAGCCCGATCAGTTTGTAATAATTTTTTTTCTGTGGAGCGCGGCGGCGGGCTGTACACTAACCGATCATTTCTTGCACCGGAAAGGAGGGCTGTCGTATTTGTTGCGGATGCTAGCGGAGTCGCTGTAGAGGCCGACGAAGATGATCCCACGCGCTCAGGTGTCGTAATCTGTGCAGCTTGCGGTATCCGCGAATCAGCCGGATCAAGCAATACGTTGTATTCCCGTATTACGCGTGTCTTGGTACCCCCCAACTCCATCAATACAGCAACAAAAGGTTCATTAATCGGCTGCGTGGAAGTTACACGTACAAATTTACGTAAGCCACGTTGATCAATCGAAAATTGCAATGAAAGTAAAGCAGGATTGAAGTCAATATTGGCTTGCTTGTAAGCATCAACGGACGCTAACTTTGCAACTAATTGCGACTCTTCGTCCTTAGATACTGAAGTGAGCTCAATTTCCGCCTTAAGTGGCTGTCCCAACGAAGACAATATTGTTATTTTACCTAAACTCGCTGCATGCGCTCCGGCCATTAATACTGTTGCAGAAATGACTGCCGAACTAAGCGTTTTCAGGCCAGCGGAAATAAGCTTGCTCGATGGGTTTAACCTCTTATTATGTGGCATGAAAGATATTCCGTTGGCGTAAGTTGAAAGACAAATCTCGCGTTTTTATCGATGCTATTCCATAAGTTATAAAATAACAACATTTGCTATATATACTCAAACAAAGGTGATCTTTTATACAGAAGAAGCCCGCTATATTCACAATGATGAAAATAGCGGGCTACGTCGGAAAACAGCGACGAGACAATATCATTAAAAATATGTCAGTTTGTGACTAGTTTATTGGTCTTGCCTGAAAACATCATTTTTTGGATAAATATTAGTCGCAATACATGACGCATGACGAATATTTTCACAATTAAGTTAATTTACTTATCCAGAATAATACGCAACATGCGGCGCAACGGCTCTGCAGCACCCCATAGTAATTGGTCACCGACAGTAAATCCAGATAGATAATCGCCACCCATCTCTAACTTACGTAAACGACCAACCGGGATCGTCAAACTACCGGTCACCGCTGCGGGTGTGAGCTCGCGCATGGATGCTTCACGGTTATTAGGAACCAACTTTACCCATTGGTTGTTACTTGAGATGATGTCATTGATCTCATCAAGCGGGACGTCTTTTTTAAGCTTGATCGTGAGTGCTTGTGAGTGGCAGCGCATAGCACCGACGCGGATACAAAGACCATCCACCGGAATAGGTTTTTTATCACTGCTAAATCCTTCGCCGCGCCCAAGAATTTTGTTGGTTTCTGCGCCAGCTTTCCATTCTTCTTTGGACTGACCATTACCCAAGTCCTTATCGATCCAAGGAATCAGATTGCCTGCAAGAGGTACGCCAAATTGCTTGGTTTCATCCGCGGAAAAACTATGCTGCTTTGCCAATACTTTTCGATCGATTTCAAGGATTGCAGCTGCTGGATTATCAAGTAGCGACTTGACTTCAGCATTGATGGCGCCGAACTGGGTTAGTAATTCGCGCATATGCTGCGCACCGCCACCGGATGCTGCCTGATAGGTCATCGAGGTCATCCACTCAATCAAATCATGCTGAAATAATCCGCCCAGCCCCATCATCATGCAAGAAACCGTACAGTTGCCGCCTACGTAGTTTTTTACTCCACGCGTCAGACCATTCTTAATAACATCCAAATTAACGGGATCGAGCACAATGATTGCATCGTCCTCCATGCGCAAGGTCGATGCTGCATCAATCCAATAACCAGTCCAGCCAGCAGCACGCAATTTCGGGAAAATCTCGCCAGTATAATCGCCGCCCTGACAGGTAATAATGATGTCGCATTTTTTCAACGCTTCAATATCGTTGGCATCTTTTAACGTTGTTTCATTTTTTGCCAATCCTGGCGCAGTTCCACCAGCATTTGAAGTTGAAAAAAATACCGGTTCTATGTGGGCGAAATCGCCCTCTTCCTGCATACGCTGCATCAGAACTGAACCCACCATGCCACGCCAACCGACTAAACCAACTAATTTCATCATCATTTCCTAAACATGTTCACAACAATTTATTGTCTTAATTTGCACAAAATTAAGCCAGCGCCCTGACCACTGCCTGCCCCATTTCACTGGTACTTACCTTTGTAGTGCCAGCCTCATAAATATCACTGGTGCGCAAGCCTTGAGCAAGGACTTTCTTGACCGCAACCTCTATTCGATCTGCCTGCTCGGCCTTATTCAGAGAGAACCGCAACATCATCGCAGCTGACAGAATGGTTGCTAAAGGATTGGCAATGCCTTTGCCTGCGATATCTGGCGCTGAGCCATGCGAAGGCTCATACAAACCTTTGTTGTTAGCATCTAACGATGCGGATGGCAACATCCCAATTGAACCGGTCAACATTGCTGCGGCATCCGACAAAATGTCACCAAACATATTGCCAGTGACGATCACATCGAATTTTTTCGGCGCACGCACCAATTGCATCGCCGCGTTGTCGACATACATATGCTCCAACGCGACATCTGGATATTCCTTGTGAACATCAGTGACAATGTCGCGCCAAAATTGAAAAGTTTCGAGCACATTTGCTTTATCAACACTGGTCAAACGCTTGTCGCGCTTTTGCGCAGTCTGGAACGCTACGTGGGCGATGCGACGAATTTCAGTTTCGGCGTAACGCATCGTATCAAAGCCTTCGCGCTCCCCCTTAAACGCGCCATCAGGGGCAGTACGCACACCGCGCGGCTGTCCAAAATAGATATCACCGGTCAATTCCCGAATAATCAGAATATCCAGGCCGGATACAACTTCCGGCTTCAGTGTCGACGCGCCAGCCAACTCCGGGTACAGAATCGCCGGGCGTAAGTTAGCAAACAGTCCCAAATTTTTACGCAAGCCAAGTATCGCCTGCTCAGGACGTAACGACCGTTCTAATGAATCGTATTGATAATCGCCGACTGCGCCGAATAAAATCGCATCCGCTTCTTTTGCCAGCTTAAGTGTCGCGTCTGGCAGGGGATGGCCATGCGCGGCATAACCAGCTCCGCCTACAGCGGCCGTTTCCAATGTAAATTGCTCGTCAAGCGCATTGAGTACGTTGACTGCTTGCGCAATAATTTCTGGACCGATGCCATCGCCTGGCAGAATTGCAATTTTCATGTTTTATATGAGGTAAGTTCAAAAAGTCGTTGAAATGCTTGCTCACCACGAAGGAGTGTGGATTTTACAACGCAATCAATGCTTTGCAGGACGGCGGTACCGCACCGGCTACAAAGCATTAAAAATATTAAATCGTATTTGCCAACCAAGGTTGTTCAAATAGATGGCGATCTTCGAATTCGCGAATTTTGTCAGCCTGACGCAGCGTCAAACCAATATCATCAAGGCCATTGAGCAAGCAATATTTACGGAATTCACCTACTTCAAACGGATAGCTCACACTGCCACTGCCAGTCGTTACAATTTGTTTTTCCAAATCGATAGTCAGACGAAAGCCGGGAAAAGCCTTCACTTCGTCAAACAAACTATCCATCTGCGCTTCTGGCAAGACGATCGGTAGCAAGCCGTTCTTATAGCAGTTATTAAAGAAGATATCGGCAAAACTAGGCGCAATAACCACCCGAAAACCGTATTGATCCAGCGCCCACGGTGCATGCTCGCGGGATGAGCCGCATCCAAAATTCTTACGCGTCAATAGAATTGAGGCACCTTGATAGCGCGCCTGATTCAACACAAAATCGGGGTTGAGCGGACGTTTGGCGTTATCCATGCCTGGCTCACCGTGATTCAGATAGCGCCACTCATCAAACAGATTCGGCCCGAATCCGGTACGTAGAATAGATTTTAGAAATTGCTTCGGGATAATGGCGTCGGTATCGACATTGGCGCGATCCAGCGGCGCGACCAAACCATCTAATACGGTAAATTTATTCATGACATTTATTCCAAAAATAAGGACATTTGCACACTAGCAACCCGTCGGACTCAGGAGGAATCGGCTGCTAGCGCAATTGCTAACGAATACGTCTACTTTCCCTGAATTTTTTCACCCACATGCTCCACATCCTTGCCGAAGCCATGCATCGTATTGCATCCGGCGATCAAAGTAGCGGCCACAGCAAGAATGCAGAAAGTAATGATTTTTTTCATATTTAAAAATGTAAAAGATTAAAAAGTGCGCACATCCACGAAATGACCAGCGATACCTGCTGCCGCTGCCATGGCTGGACTGACCAGGTGGGTACGACCACCTGCGCCCTGACGACCTTCAAAATTACGATTCGAGGTAGAGGCACAACGTTCGCCAGGATCAAGACGATCGGCATTCATCGCTAAGCACATTGAGCAACCCGGCTCACGCCATTCAAAACCGGCATCTTTAAAAATCTTATCCAGACCTTCACGCTCAGCCTGCTCCTTCACCAGCCCGGAACCTGGCACGACCATCGCCAACTTCACATTTGAGGCGCGGAATTTGCCGCGAACGACTACCGCTGCTGCGCGCAAATCTTCTATGCGTGAGTTTGTGCATGAGCCTATAAATACTTTGTCGATACGGATATCTGCCATCGGCGTGTTTGGTTTCAAAGCCATGTAAGCCAACGCTTTTTCCATGCCATCCCGCTTAGTAGGATCTTTTTCCTTGTCAGGGTCTGGCACACGACCATCAATCGCGACGACCATTTCGGGTGAGGTACCCCAAGTAACTTGCGGTTTAACGTCAGCAGCATTTAGAGTAACCACCAGATCAAACCTGGCACCAGCGTCTGTATGCAAAGTACGCCAGTAACTGACAGCGCGCTCCCAATGCGGTCCGACGGGCGATAATGGACGGCCCTTAACGTAGTTGATCGTGGTGTCATCCACCGCGATCATGCCAGCACGCGCACCGGCCTCAATGGCCATGTTGCACACTGTCATCCGACCTTCCATCGACAGCGAACGAATGGCTGAACCACCGAATTCAATCGCATACCCAGTACCGCCGGCGGTCCCGATTTGACCGATAACTGCCAATACAAGGTCCTTTGCAGTCACGCCATTGGGAATCTGGCCGTCAACCTGGACCAGCATGGATTTGGATTTTTTGGTTAATAACGTCTGGGTTGCAAGTACGTGCTCGACCTCAGAAGTACCAATGCCATGGGCCAGACAACCGAAGGCACCGTGCGTTGACGTATGCGAATCGCCGCAAACTACCGTCATGCCGGGTAATGTCGCGCCTTGTTCTGGTCCAATCACATGCACGATCCCTTGACGTAAATCGTTCATGCCGAAATAAGTCAGGCCATATTCCTTGGCGTTCGCATCCAATGTTTCAACCTGCAGGCGTGAAACCGGGTCAACAATGCCATGCGCGCGATTGGTGGTAGGAACGTTGTGATCGGCCACGACCAGATTGGCCGGAACGCGCCAAGGCATGCGCCCTGCCAGCTTCAGGCCATCGAAAGCCTGTGGGCTAGTTACTTCGTGTAATAGATGTCGATCGATATAAAGAATCGCCGTGCCATCTTGTTCAGTGTGGACAACGTGGGATTCCCATAATTTGTCATAGAGCGTTTTTAGCATGATCAATCGCGCACAAGGACGCGCTAAGCAGTGAAATCAGCCTTAGATTATGCCATAGTTGTCAGGATCAAATTTCGATTGCGCCATCCAAAACAATATAAAAAATCTCACACATTTAGCCCTATTTGATATCGACTTAAACAATCTCAAGCCGACTTGCAAATAGCGCTCATCGCAGGATCGGTTACGAACTATTCAAACTACCTATGATCACCTTCATCGCGCGTTGCCTACAGGCATTGCTTTACTTGCGCACAATTTGATGAATGCAGACCAACCATAGGATTTAACCATGATTGAAATTGTTACCCCCCGAACTCTCCGCTACTCAGGATTGTTGCTAACAAGTCTATTTGCCTCATCGGCGTTTGCTGCCAATTCAGAAGCGTTTTGGCAAGATCTACCGTATCCGCCTAAGCATTCCGAAAAAACAGCGCTAAAACAACCAAGCCAGTTACGTACATTAACGCTTGATTTTGCTGACCTGAAAACAGAATTAGACACTATTGGCGTTGCGCGCTCAGACGCCAATAGCAGAGGACAAAAGGTAAAGAATCCGACCGCAACGTTAGCAATGCCACTACCAGAAGGAGGCTTCACTGAATTTCTCATTACCGATTCAGGCACTATACCGCCTCAGTTAGCCCAGAAATATCCGGATATCCGTAGCTTTAAAGGAAGTGACGGACAAGGACGTAATCTGCGACTGGACATCTCTGCGCAAGGAATGAAAGCAATGGTGTTCGATCCAAAAGGCGCATGGTTGGTACAACCAGCGGAAACATTGGGTGGCGGTGTGAATTACGCCAAGGCGAGCGGCGATCAATACTGGAGCTTTCGTCGCAATGCATTACCCGCCACAAAAGAACCATTCAAGGAAAAAATCTTAAATTCGACCCAAGCACCGCAACACTCACATCCACATTCAGATGCTGAAAAAAACAACATCAAAGCAAGAGCCATTACCGGCAATGTACGTCGCGATTATCGTATTGCCATCGCGGCGACCAGCGACTATACAGCGAGATTTGGCGGTACCGTTGCAGGGGGCCTGGCGGCAGTCAGCCATATGCTCAATCGCATCAATGAGATTTACGAAAGAGATTTCGGCGTCCATCTGACCCTGATTGCCGATAATGACAAAATCATCTATACCGATCTCGCAACTGACCCCTATCAGGACGGCGACATACTGGAACAAAATGTCGCCAATTTAAACAAGGTAATAGGACAGGCCAATTTCGATGTCGGCCATGTCGTCAGCATTGGTGACGGTGGCATCGTAGGGCGACTCGGCAGCACCTGCGTCAATACCTTGGACCTCAACAATAAAGCGGCCGGCACGACGGGCCGGGATAATCCTGTCGGCGATCCGTTTTATGTCGATTTTGTAGCGCATGAACTGGGACATCAGTTCGGTGCCTGGCATACCCATAATAGCTGCGGGGGTGGAATTGGTACTTTTCCGTATATGAGCACTCTGCCGGCATCAGCAATTGAACCCGGCAGCGGCTCCACCATCATGGCCTATGCAGGCTTATGCGACGACACTGAAAATCTGCAAAACCATTCAGATCCCTATTTTCATGCGTCCAGCATAGATCAAGTACATGCATGGATTTCCGGCAAAGGCGGATCATGCGCCGTCAAACGTATCAACACCAACGATGCGCCATGGATAGACCCTGAATCGATGCCTGGCGGAGGCTTCAGGACACTCACGATTCCAGCCAACACACCGTTCGTCTTAAATGGAGAGGCGAGCGGGAACGTTGACGCAGTCTTAACCTATAGCTGGGAACAGTTTGACGCCCATCCCGGAAGAACAGTATTAAGAGACGACGGCAAAGGACCGATTTTCCGTTCGTATTTACCCAACACCAGCGGTGAGCGGGTATTCCCAAGAATGGCGGCCGTACTCGGTGACGAACCGTTGGGCAATGGAGAAGTTTATCCCGTCACCAATCGCACCCTCACATTTCGCCTGACGGCACGCGACAATCTCGACACGCAAGCAACGACAGCCAGTGCCGATACAACCATCAATGTCCTCAATACGGGCCGTCCTTTTGCCGTCACCAGGCCCAACAAAATTGTGGGGTTCAAGGGTGGCTCAAAACAAGTCATCAGATGGGATGTCGCAAAAACCGATAAGGCACCCATTTCTTGCAATAAAGTGCGAATTGATTTGTCTGTTGATGGGGGATATACCTATTTAACGCGACCATTGGCAGAAGCGGTGCCTAACAATGGTGCCGCCCGGATCAGCATGCCGCGACTAAATGAAAGTACATCGAAAGCACGCCTCAAAATAAAGTGCCTGGACAATGTATTTTTTGCGGTTTCGCCAACCAACTTCGTCATTCGCTAGCCACAATCAAGTAGTTGGCAGAGGGAGGTAACACTGAGTAGCGCCTCCCTCACCAACTTTAGCCGACTCAATACATCGCAAACAGTCGTACCCTACTTCAATTTACGCAATAAATGCCCCGCTGCATTCTCATCAAAACGCCCCGCCTCTTCGATATAGCCCTGTACCGTTCCATCATGCCGCCAGCCGCCCTGGCGCTTAATATCCTGAAAGCGCGCACCCGCTCGATAGGCGCTGGTCGCCAATCCGCGCCGCAAGCTATGGCTACTGAGTTGGGACGAATACGGCAAACCCGCCAAAGTTGCAGCAGCGATCAAAATGCTATTCAGACTGGCCTCATGCATCGCATCATCTGAAATGTCACCCCATTTGGTGATGCCTTTAAATACCGCTCCGGACGTAATATCGCCAGCCCTCAACCACGCGCGCAACGCGCTCGGCGGACAGCAAGTTTGATCCCCGAAGGGAATCGCTTTAGTCATTCCCTCCCCTTTCTGATCTGTCTTGGAGCGCGGCAGCGTCAGCAACACCCCTTCCGGCTCCCAGGCAATATGCTCGACCTGCAGCCGCACTACCTCACTGCGCCGGTATGCCCCGAAATAAGCAATTTGCAGCAAGGCACTGTCGCGGATCGCTTTCAATGTCCCGACTTGCTGCAACGCCAACACAATGATCGCCATATCCTCTACCGGCAATGCCTTTGCTTTGACAGGCGGCTGGCCATTCTTGCGTTGAATCCCCAGCAATGTTTTGCGTACAGTCGGCGTCGTCGCCGGATCAGGAAAGTTTTGCTGAATATGCCATTGCGACATCGCCGTCAAACGTAACGCCAACGTACGGGGATTGAGCAATTCGGAATACGTCAGCAAGTAACGCAAAACGATCGTCTCGTCCGCAGGCAAAACACCACCCCATTCCAAATAGTGACGAATCGCCGAGCGATAGGTGCGACGCGTGTTGTCCGACGTTGCAGCCGCCAGAAACTCTCGGTGTTGCTGTTGCCACAACTCTACGGATGTAGCGCCAGAAGCCACTTCATCAGCGAGTGGATGATCCCTCTGATCACGGGGAACACGAATCTGCATATAGCCCATCTTTTATTAAATTGATTAGCATCGAGAGCGATCAAGAATGGCTCATTTCGCCTTGAATCGTCCCTGTAATGGACGTTACACAGCGATATCGAACTATCCGAAGCATAACATTCGATAACATACATTATCGCAGGTTATAAATAGAAATATTCAGTTATTAAAAATATCAAATATAAGGTAATATTACATATTACGTAATATGATATTTTAGGATTAAAAATGGGAAGAATTGGTATCTTGTACAGCGATGTTACAAATGCAGCCGCCAAATTGGTCGCTGAGGGCAAAAATCCGACTGTCGATAGCGTGCGCCAGGAGTTAGGCAGCACCGGTAGCAAAAGCACCATCGCGCCACTTCTAAAGCGATGGCGGGTGGAGTATCAGGAAAATATAGGGAGTGTGGATGTTGGGATTCCAACAACCCTGATCGATGCGATGAAAGTCGTGTATGAAAATCTGCAAGTCGATGTCGAGCAAAGAATCTTGCAAGCGCAAGAGGCGCATCAAAACGAACTCAACAGCATGGCCGAAACCTTACAACGTCATCACGAAGAAAACGTCATTGCTGCGCACACTAATGCGCAATTGACGGAAGAGGCCGAACGCGCGCAGCAGGTGTTCGAGCAATTACGCGCCGAGCAACGTGCACTGAACTTAACGATCGCTACGGCTCAGGCTGAAAATACCGGCTTGCAACATCGGCTAACGGATCGCGCATCGGAAATTGCAACCATCAACCAACAACTCGCCTACGCCCGTACGCAGTTCGAGCACTATCAAGAAGCCAGCACGACACAACGCGCTCAAGAGCGGAGAGAATTTGAGCAACGATTGATCCGCACAGAGCAAGAATTGGCAACCAGCCGACGCCAATGCAGCGATCAGCAATCCGTATTAATCCAGCAAAAAACGCAATTAGAAACGCAGCTAGCCCAACTCCCTGCACTACGCCAGGAAATACAACAGCTACAAGAAACCCGCCATCTTGAACGCCAGCAAGCCGCGCTTCTAAGCAATGAACATAGCCAACTGACCTATCAAGTGCAACAGTTGACAGCCGATCGCACCGAACTAAAACAAGCGCTAGACGCAACCCAACAAACGCTGCATGAAACACGCACACGGTATGCCGTGGAAGAAAAGGAAAAATCGATGCTGACAGAGCAGATCGCTGAAGCGGAAGTCAAATTAGATCGACTACGCGAAGAGAAAAGTAGTTTGCTGCAAGAAAGGGCTGCATTGCAAGCGCAGGGATTGACGGCAACACCATCGATTGCAGTCGCGCCGACGTGATGAATACGTTACATCAATGCATCCTCACGTTCATGCAACAACAGCTTGAAAATCAATTTATATCATCTAAGATTATCAAAAGACCATGACAAAATACGTGGGCTGCGAAGTCGGGATAGGCTTACTTTTATACGTAAATATATATAAGTAAACCGTTAAACATACCTTAACCATTTGATGGAGTTCATATGTTAATCAAACGTGTATTGATCACTGCGGCTATCGCCAGCACGATCCTGAGTGGGTGCAAGAAAGTTGAAGAATCCCCGCCGCCTGTGACACAAGAAGCACCGACACCAGCATCACCAACCGTCATAGTCACACCTCCGGCGGCTACACCACCAAATACGATGGCGCCTCCAACCTCAGCACCTTACACGACAGCCCCAGCTAGTAGTGCCAGCGGAAGTGCCTCACAATAAGGACTGTGATGTCTGCGCAATATTCCCCTTATGGCGGAATATTGCTGCAGTGCATAGGGTTTGAATGCGTCAATTTTAGTTTGACTTTCCGGGATTCCAGGCATTTTTCCAATCCGACATCTTGCCGATGTCCGCCGAGCAATGGCGTCAACAACAGCGCAACACGAACGTTACCAAAATATCCATATATTGCATAATGCAATTATCGCAATATGCGCAAATTCTTGTCAAATTCGAGAAGCTAGTACACTCAACGATTTCAACAAGGATCTAAAAAAATGCTAACCATTCACCATCTCGGCAAATCACAATCAGAACGGATCATCTGGCTCTGCGAAGAACTTGGCATCCCCTACGCCCTGAAACACTACGTTCGCGATCCTGTCACCATGCTTTCCCCGCCAGAACTCAAGGCGCTTCACCCATTGGGCGCAGCACCCGTGATCACTGACGGCGATCTCGTTCTCGCCGAGTCGGGCGCTATCATGGAATACATCATCGCAAAACACGGCGGCGGTCGTCTGGCGCTCAGCTCTACACATCCAGAATTTGCGCAATACCTCTACTGGCTCCACTTCGCAAACGCCAATCTACAACCGAATATGGGGCGCAACATGCTCATGCGTCGGCTCAATCTGGCGGCTGATAATCCGACTCTGGTGGGAACCAAAGGCCGCTTAGATCTGGTACTGAATTTAATCGAAGCCCGGCTCGGCGAGGCGCAATTTTTGGCCGGTCAGGAATTCACATCAGCCGATATCATGATGGTCTTTTCGCTCACGACCATGCGCTACTTCATGCCGCTCGATCTCGCACCGTATACGCATATCAAAGCCTACCTTGGTCGGATTAGCCAGCGCGAGCAATACCAAAGGGCGATGCACAAAGGCGACCCTGGCATGCCGCTGCTGTTGACTTGATACCCAGCAACCAATTCCGCTACCAGGGCAGCCTGTCACCGTTGTAGGAGACAAATTGCCCGGTATCGGCCGCAGTCAGTTGATCGATGACAGCCAGCATATCTCTGGCGGCAGCTTCCGGCGTGCGGCCAATCTGCGCGCCGCGAAAAGGCTCAGATAGTCGTGAATTGACAGTACCGGGATGCAACGCGATCAAGACCGCGTTTGGTTTGGTTCTTTTGATTTCGATAGCAGCGGTTTTGACGAACATGTTCAACGCCGCTTTGGAGGCGCGGTAGCTGTACCACCCTCCCAGACGGTTATCTTCAATACTTCCCACCTTGGCAGAGAGCATCACCATCACACCTCTCTCGCTGTCCAACAACTTCGAGAAATGCCGGATGATCATTGCAGGTCCAAAAGCATTGGCCTGAAACGTCGCCATCATTTGGCTGTATTGCACATCTGCGAGCTTTTTTTCCGGCATAAATTGCGCACTGTGCAGCACGCCTGATGCATTGATAATCAAATTGAATGGGCCTTTACTGGCAAGCTTTTCAGCAGCCTCGACAATGCTGCCCTCCTGATCAAAATCGATCGGCGGTTGCGAATGCCGATGAAGCGACGCTATCAGAGCGCAACGTCCACTCGACGCCAGCACCTCCACGAACGCCGAACCAATCGCTCCAGAGCCTCCAATGATCAAGACTTTACATTGCTGTGGGAAAGAAATTAATTCCATGCCAGTCCCAGACGTCCACACCGGGCGGAGGATGTAAATAAAAATTCAGCGATCAGAGAATATTTTTTATTCGTCATAACAATCTCAAGTGGGAATACAGAGGGGAGCGTGTGTTTACTTAATGGGAAAGATACTACGCTCTTTAAAAATAAAATTTCAGTCCATCGGAGACCGAATAGTTGCACTAATAAAGTTTCTTTATTGCAATTACCAACAGATTAAACTCGCATCAAAATGCAGAAATTTCTTATTCCAAAACTCTCTTTCAACTATCAACTATTCGATTGGACATGCTTATGCCATCTGAGCAGAACCCACATAGCTTCCAAAATCTCGCATCGCTATTGCAAAGTCGTACGTCTGTCACGCCGAAGAAGGTTATTTACTCTTTCTTACGCGATGCCGACAAGATTGACACCACGATCACTTATGCAGAATTACAAAAGCAAGTGTGTTCTGTCAGCGCGTATCTGACGACAAACACTGAACCGGCAGGCCGAGTCGCCTTATTGTTTCCGCAATGTCCTGAGTTTGTTTATGCATTTTGGGGATGCGTCTGTGCTGGCCGAATAGCTGTTCCGCTAACGCCCCCGCGCCTTTCACGGTTGCAGGAAACCCTGGAGAAAATCAAGGACATCATTGCATCGGCAACACCACACATCATCTTTACCACCCGCGCAATAAAACAAGCCGTGCAGTCTTTAACGCATGAGCAACAGATACTTTCACATCTCACATGGTGTGCGGTTGAGGACATCGCATCCGATACAACAGATTTTTCTGTCGTTGGTATCCGCGACGATATCGCCATGCTGCAATACACATCCGGCTCCACATCCGCCCCCAAAGGCGTGATGCTCACGCATGGCAACTTACTGTCGAACATGGATTACTTCGAGCAAGGGATGGTGCACGCTCCTGACGCAAAAATACTCACCTGGCTGCCACCGTTTCATGATCTTGGATTGATCTACGGGCTACTCACGCCGGTGTATGCAGACGTCAGTTGCTATGTGATGCCGGGGCCGGTTTTCGCACAGCAACCGGCACGTTGGATCGAGGCCATCAGCCATTTCCGCATCACCCACACTGCAGCACCTAATTTCGCCTATGACAGCGCCCGTAAAAGCGTCTCCGATAGCCAATTATCGCTGCTCGACCTCTCATGCTGGGTCAGTGCGCTCAACGGCGGCGAACCCGTACGAGCGAAAACGATGGCGGACTTTACCGAGCGCTTTACGCCCGTTGGCTTCGACAAATGTGTATTCAATCCGTGCTGGGGTCTTGCTGAGGCAAGCTGTATTGTGACGGCGACACATCACGGTAGTACGACACCCTCACGCAACGGACGGCAAAGCCCGCAAGTTGTCTATGTAGACAGTCCGGCATTATCCGATGGAAAAATTGTGTATTGCGATCCGCATACAGCACATGCCATCGCACTCTGTAGTTCGGGCTCTGCATTGGCCGATACGACGCTGGCCATCGTCGAGCCGCACAGTAATACCATCGCGACACCGGATACGGTCGGAGAAATTTGGGTTGCAAATCACGCAGTCGCGCTCGGGTACTGGCACCAGGCCGAAAAAACAGCCGAGATTTTTGGGTTCAATATTGCGCAAGAGGCCCCATCCCGCAGCTATATGCGCACCGGCGACCTCGGTTTTTTGCATGACGGACAGTTATTCGTCACCGGGCGCATCAAAGACATTCTCATCATCAGAGGCCAGTGCCATTACCCCCAGGATATTGAAAGCACTCTTGAAGCCGCGCATCCCGAAATACGTCAGGGTTCAGCTATCGTATTTGCAGTTCAGGCCAACGAACGAGAAGCCGTCGCAGCCATTATCGAGGTATCAAGACACTTTAAACGCAGCCAGAACAGCGATGAAATTTTTGCGGTTCTGCGTAAAGTCGTTGCCGAAAACTGCGGCCTGCAATTGGAAGCAATCATCCTGATTGCGCCCGGAACGTTACCAAGAACCACCAGCGGAAAGGTCCAACGCGCGCGCGCAAGACAGCAGTTTCTTACCGGGTCCCTCGCGGTCAAAGCCCAATGGATCGGGCCGGAGTTGGCACGAACGCTAGATGCTGCCGAATCCAAAACGCCGGTTGCAGCGAATGCTATCAATCCCGATGAGCCCACGGATGAAAAGCCTATTCGACTATGGTTGATATCCTGGATCGCCAACATTAGTGGACTAGACCCCTCCGCAATCCACGACCACCTGCCCTTAAGCGGCTATGGGCTTGATTCCATCACCGTGGTCATGCTCAGTGGCGAAATAGCCCATCGATTCAGCCTGCCCGATCTGCCACCAGGTACTGCCTATGACTATCCAACGGTCATGGCATTAGCTGAGCATATTGCTCTCCTTATCAGCACAATGCGCACATCGACTAACGACCGCCCAATGTCAACCCAACCGGAAGCAGACAACGAAAATATTGCGATCATCGGTATGGCCTGCCGCGTTCCTGGCGCAGCTGACCTTTCCAGTTATTGGACGCTCATCAAGTCCGGTGCATGCACGGTGGGGACAATGCCACCTGAGCGACAAGCACTGTTACAGCGTTTGGGATGCAATCCCGGCAATGATACTGACGGCCGCACGTATGGCGGCTACCTCGACGATATCGACAAGTTTGATCCCGCCTTCTTCAACATCTCTCCGCGTGAAGCTGAACAAATAGATCCGCAACAGCGTTTGCTATTACAAACCACCTGGCATGCCATCGAACACGCAGGACTCACGCGCGAGATGATTGACGGTTCCCGTACCGGTGTTTTTGTCGCGCTCTGCTCGACTGACTACGCAACCTTGTGCGCGCATCAAGGCATCCCTCTGGACGGTCATGCAGGCGCAGGACTGGCAACCAGTATTGCTGCGAGCCGAATATCGTATTGCTTCAATCTGCGCGGCCCAAGTCTGGTCATCGATACCGCTTGCTCGTCCTCTCTGGTGGCAATACACCAAGCGGTACAAAGTCTGGACCGCGGTGATTGCGACATGGCCGTTGTCGCTGGCGTCAATCTCATCCTCAGCCCGCTCTTTAGCAATCTGTTCAAAAAAGCGGGCATGTTATCGCCCACTGGGAAATGTCATAGCTTCGATACGGCAGCCGATGGCTATGTCCGCAGCGAAGGCGTGGCGGCGGTCATTCTCACCCGTGCTGAGATTGCCCGCCTGCGCCAAAGTCGGGTATTGGCCTCG
Organism: Glaciimonas sp. GG7; assembly: GCF_052976905.1. Lineage (NCBI taxonomy): Bacteria > Pseudomonadati > Pseudomonadota > Betaproteobacteria > Burkholderiales > Oxalobacteraceae > Glaciimonas > Glaciimonas sp. GG7. Next base: position 37,046 of record NZ_JBRIIQ010000020.1, read on the forward strand.
ATTACAGGAACGGCGATTAATCAGGATGGCCGCAGCTTCGGCTTGACTGCACCTAACGGCGAAGCACAGCGCGACGTCATGCGCGCAGCCTTAGCCCATGCAGGTATTTCTGCCGACGCAGTCAGTTATGTCGAGGCGCATGGTACCGGGACGGTGCTTGGTGACGCCATCGAATATAGTGCGCTTGCCGATGTATATGGCAGCCAACGCGACATCCCGTGCCGAGTCGGTGCGGTGAAAGCCAACATTGGCCATCTCGAAGCCACAGCAGGCCTTGCCAGCTTGATCAAAGTTGTGCTCTGTTTGCGTGAGCAATTGGCCCCGCCGATTGCCGGATTGCGAGCCCTCAATCCCATTTTCCCGGATGCCAAGGGACTCAAATTTACGTCCGGGTCGTCAGAATATGTTGCCATGGAGTATGGCGGCATGACCTCCATGGGCTTTGGCGGCACCAACGCCCACGTGATTTTGCAACGGGCCAGAACGCCTGATATATCCGACATGTCCTTCTTCACCAATGGCCCTCGCGTACTACCACTAGCCGCCGCATCAGCCGAGGCCCTTAACGCTTTGCGCAAGGCCTGCGCACAACGCCTGAAATCAAATCCTGATCAATGGCAGGCTTTTGCCGTGGCAGCGGCCCAATATCGCTCCGCCTTACCGTATCGGGCGGCGGTGGTTGGCAGGGATGCCAGCGACATGATTGCATCCCTGTTGACCCCAATTGGCAATATTACCCCCGTGCACAGACCACCACGATTGGCATTCGTTTTTAGTGGACAAGGCATACAGCAAGCAGAAATGGGGGCGAAATGGTATGCACGCCTACCTGTTTTCAGGAAAAAATTGAGGAATGCGATGATCTTCTTAATGCACGTTGCGGGATTTCCAAAGGTGCGATCTGCGCACTTTTCAATGGCGCATTAACAGCAGACCAGGTCAACGCCAGGATCATGCATACCGCGGACGCGCAATTGATGATTGCCGTCTGTGAAATAGCGTTAGCTGCATGGCTAGCCGAATGCGGGCTGACACCAGATTGCGTCTTCGGTCACAGCCTGGGCGAATATGTCGCCGCGCACGTCGCTGGCGCATTGAGTCTGGACGACACACTCTATCTGATCCATCAACGGGGCCAGGCGATGGATGCCGCACCAGATGGCGGCATGCTGGCCGTGCGCGCATCAGCCCAGACGGTGCATGCGCTGATCGCACAATACGCTCCGGAAGTCGAACTCGCCGCCGTCAACTCACCCGAAGATGTGACTGTCACCGGCGCGTTATTGGCGCTGGAGAAGTTCAGCGCGGCGTGTCGGGATAACAGTATTCTCGCTATCCCCTTATCGGTGGCTAAGGCATTTCATTCATCGCTAATGACAGAGGCCGCAGCGCAACTGGCACAAAACGCCATGACTATTGTCAGCCATCCACCGCGTGTCCCATTGCTCGGCAATGCAGACGGAGCAAGAGTCACGGTATGCGACGCCAACCATTGGGCGCAGCACATGCGTGCTCCAGTGCAATTCAAGGCCTGTGCCGATGAAGCACTGGCCGAAGGGTACACGGTGATGATAGAACTGGGCGGCAAAGTACTCAAACCCTTCCTCGACAAGATCGCCCAGGACCAAGGCGTCAGCGTCGCAATGGCAGCAGGAGGCGAGGAATGGCATACCGCGCAAATAGTCTTTGCAGCGCTCCACACACTCGGCTTTACACTCAAATGGTCGGCAATTTATGGCGCTGAACAATCGATGCCAGACCTATTGCCCGCCTATCCGTTTGCGCTGCAATCGTATTGGCTCGATCAGGAACCGGGATGGGTTGCGCCCGTTCCTACAGCAGCTAAGGCTGCCGTCTCCGGTGCGCGACAAGATATTGGAGCAAGCGGCAATACGGAAGACAGACTGAAAATGATTCTGGGCAAAATACTAAAACTTGCGCCAGATTCACTCGATACATCACGCAGCTTTCTTGATCTTGGTGCTGACTCGTTGGTGCTCATAGAAATGTCACGCGCAATCGAAGAACAGTTTGGCGTCAAGATCACGGTGCAGCAATTGTTCGGCGAACAAAATACACTAAAAGCATTGTCTGTTTTAATCGATCAAGCTGAAAAAAAGAGCGCCCCGGCAACTACTGTCATCTCCCCTGCACCGGTTGCTCCTGTAGCCACGGCAGGTCAAACCAGAATACACATACCGCCCTCGATACCGGCTGCAAAAATAGAACCATCAACAATACCGCATCATCACGCTCATCAGGCTCACCACGCTTGGCCAACACTGTTTTATCAGCAGTTAGACACCTTCAAATCTTTGATTGATTCTCAAATTTCTTATCTCCAGCATATCGGCAGTATGGATAGCCCATCTCAACCTATCGTCGACACTGAGCAAGAGAGTCGCCCGCGTCCGCACCAGCCAGTAAGCCCGTCGCACTCTGCACCATCTTCAAAAACAGCACTCAACGACTATGCCGTCGCCGCATTTACCTACGCCCTGGCGTCACTCTGTGAATATAACGCGCTTGCACTTCCCGCAAGTGTAGATGCACTTGCCAACAAAGTTGGCGTAGTCTCGGAGCGGCTCCGACTTTGGCAACGTCTCTGTACGCATCTTGCCAGTGCAGGCGTATTGAAGATCACCAACAATATGATTGAGAGCGCTTATTTGCCCAGCCGCAATACCGCCTTCGTCGCACTCGAAACAGCATTAGAAAGATATACGGCAACCTTACCGATTGGCCTCCCGGCAACAAACTGCGCAACATTATTTATGCGCTGTGCCAGAGAGCTATCGCGCGTATTAATCGGGGATAAAACCGGAACAGAAGTATTATTTTCGGGCAATGGGATGGAAGAGGTAGCGGCCATTTATGCCTGTGCACCCGGCACTGACGGTGTGCATGCTGCTTTGGAGTCGGCGTTTAAACAGACGCTCCAAACACTCAATTCGCTAAACAATCCCACCCCCTTGCATATCTTGGAAGTCGGCGCAGGAACCGGTACTACGACGCAAAAAATACTGCCCTATTTAGCGTCATCGTCCGACAACAATAGTTCGCCGACCTATTTATTTACCGATATTTCCCCTGCTTTTATCCACCGTGCCCGCCAGACCCTAGTCGACTGGCCGTGCATGGCATTTGCAACCTTCGACCTTGAACGCGACCCTGACCAACAAGCGTTCCCGCAACGACAATTCGATTTCATTATTGCCGCCAACGTCATCCACACAACCGACGATCTTCAGACCTCACTGGATCGACTGCACCGCATGCTCACGCCAAACGGCGTGCTTCTGCTGGTGGAATGTATTGCGCAACAACCATGGCTTGATCTGGTGTTTGGTCTCACTGATGGCTGGTGGCGTTACAACGACACAACGTTACGTCAGCATGGCCCATTACTCGACGAAAAAACATGGCGTAGCGTACTGACCAAACAAGCTTGGCAGGATGTGACGATTACGACCTTTGGCGAAACCCAGGCATTAATCTATGCACGTCGCTGAACCATGTTGAGCGCTTGATTGAGAAAGAAATAGCGATGCCCAGTGCTTCCGATTATTGGTTTACGTGCTTATCGAGCAATGATGGCCGAGCCAAACCGCGTTTATTTGTATTCCCGTTCGCCGGTGGGGGGACATCGACTTATCGGCAATGGCCGGAATTATTACCGTCTGTAGAAATAGTCGCCGCGTGTCTGCCGGGACGAGAAAAACGGATCGCCGAACCACGCTTAACCGCAATGGATGCGCTCATAGCAGAATTATTACCCGCCATTGCACCACTGCTGGATCGTGATTTTTTCTTTTACGGGCACAGCATGGGCGCACTGGTGGCGTTTGAATTGACACAGGCGCTGAGACGACAAGGTTTGCGTCAACCGAAATCGCTGTTGGTCGGCGCCTGTCAATCACCCGACATCACCCCCGGCAGCCATCGCCTCAATGCGCTGCCGGATGCACAATTTATTACGGCGCTATCCGCCTATGGCGGACTGCCGGCAGGGTTTGCCGAGTCCGTAGTATTGCAGCAACTGATCCTGCCAACCTTACGTGCCGACCTGGCGATTCCTGCAAGCTACCGATACGCTGACAATCAACCGTTGGCTTGCCCCATCGTGGCATTTTGCGGCACTCATGACTTGATGGTCAGCAAGCAGAATATGCAAGGCTGGCATGACAAGACATCGGCAAGCTTCACGCTGCATACGCTACCCGGCGACCATTTTTTCTTGCATCCGCAACGTACCCGCCTGCTGGAAATCATTACCACTGCGATCAGTCCTCTGTAACCGAAGTCCATCCCAACAGCTGTACCATTCTTAACTGAAAGTGACATCATGGCCTCAAACAATCATCCGGATTTACCTGACATATTGATGCAATCCTCCGCTTTTCGTGGAAACGATATCTATCACCCTGACATGGATGGCAAGCAGCTATTACTGGATTTTTACCCCGCCAATGTCACCGAGTTAATCCAGGTCCTTTCCAATATCACTTCCGGCTTTTACGGCAACATGCTCAAACAGATCGGCCTGCTATATGGAATGGATCACATTGATCAAGTCTCTACCAATACAGTGTATGAACTTGGTAAAGCCATTGCACAACGCTGTCTGGTACAGCAACCGGATATGGAGAAAAATGCACAGGGCATTACAAAAACCTCCCTCGTCGCCATCTTTACAGGCAACCCGGAATATCAATTTGAAATTTTGGAATACACGCCCGGCAAGGTCGTCATGCTAGTCAAGGGAGTCGATCGCTATCATCGAATAGCGTTGGCAATGGGCATCGAAAAACATATTACATGGCCCGTAGTCGCTGTCTTTATTCGAGCAATCAATGATGAAATGGGACTGAACTACACGGTTGATCTGAACGTGAAGCAACTCAACGCGTCCAGTCAATGCCTATATGAGGTAACGATTAAAGAGTCGGCACCTCGACATTGACGGAGATATATTTTTAATACCGCGATTGCGCATCGGGAGGGCGCTCAAACATTTCAGGACCGTTATACTCAACGTCATCCATGTTGCAGTTACACGAATTGACGAAGTCCTGCCCTCCCCCTTATGACGCAACGCAATCTCGAACCTGATCTTCACGCTCACCGACAACGCATCGATCTATGGTGTGCATTTCCCGCCGAGATTGTTGATGCGGCGCTCCTGGAAGAATATCGCTGCATGCTCTCAGAGCAGGAGCGGCAGCACCAGCAACGCTTCTACTTCCCCAAAGACAGGCAACGTTATCTGGTCACCCGTGCATTGGTGCGCACCGTGCTATCGCGGTATGCACCGATTTCGCCTCAGCAATGGATATTTAGCACCAATGCCTATGGCAAACCGTACATTGCTAATGGCGCAGGTTTGTATGACAACCTCTCGTTCAACATCAGCCACAGCGATAACCTCATCATCATTGGCATTACACGCGATGCTGCGCTCGGATTGGACACCGAAAATAGTTGCACAAGGGGGATGTCACTCAATGTGGTTGAATACAGCTTTGCCCCTGTCGAAGTCGCTGACCTGCAAGCGCAACCGCTCGGGCTCCAACAAGAACGGTTCTTTGCCTATTGGACGCTTAAGGAGTCTTACATCAAAGCCCGGGGTATGGGTTTATCGATACCGCTGGAGCAGTTCAGCTTTCATTTCCCAAGTGAACATGCGATCGACCTGACGATTGATCCGGTACAAAATGATGACCCGGCACGCTGGCGTTTCTGGCAGTTTCGAATCGCCAGCGATTATCTGGTGGCGGTATGCGCCGAGACAATCGAGACCGTGCCGCCATTGCTGGTATTAAAACAGTCGATTCCACTCAGGTCTGAGCAGGACATCGATTATGAATTGCTAAGAAAAAAATAAATTAATACATTATTCAATGAATAGGGGGCTGCATCAGCCGATGCAGCCCCCACTGCGGTATCTACATTTATATCAATTGTTATCAAGCAAAAGCTGCAGAATAATCCCCGTACCAATCGCTGCCAACACATAATCGCCGCCTACCTGCACCCAATGGTAACCACGCGGCGGAGCGTTCAAATGATGGCCACGCCAGTCGTCAACCACATATTGCCGGTTGCGATATTCAGGTGGAAGATGGTCGCCTCTATGGAAATCACGGTTAGGACCTGCACCACGCTCTTCTCCGCGTGCTGCATTGTTATGTGCACGATACTCAAACCCTTTACGATCTGATTGTCGCCCTTCATCCCGACGCTGCATATGATCACTGTGATCGCCAGAATTTTGGCCAAAAGCAAATCCTGCTGCAGATAAAGAAATCGCCATGATGCTGGAAAAAACTATTTTTCGGTTCATGCTGGACTCCATGTAGTTGTGAAACGATTGCCTCCTTGCACAGGCTATGCATTTACGACATCAAAATTCGCTCACGGTTCATTTAATCCGGAAGCTCAACATAACCTTACGTAGCAGCCATTGAATTACTGGCGGCAGCAAGAAATCCGGTTCAGGCAAAGCCCACTAAACATGAACATTGGCTGGCATCGTTAATACCTGAACAATCCACACAAAAACTGTAGCAGTCAACTATGAACACTGACAGGATGTATTTTATGAGCAGAGTGCTATCGTTCTGCGGTGAATTTTCACATCCGACTTACAACTTGTAGAGGTAATTAATCTTGAATATTCGCATGGCATCCGGACTTGATGATGGATCAACTTATCGCTACAGCTTGACCAAAAGTGACGATGACTTAGAAATGGCAGCAGCCCTACAACGCGAAGTCTGGAGCGAAAATGGGTACGACAATATCGAAAAAATCAGCTACATCAAACACATTAAACACAGTCGTACCTTCGCCGCATTTGATGAAAATAAGTGCATCAGTTTGTGTCGGATATTCGGCACAAGCGCCGGAGTCTTGCTCCCTTTTCTGGCGTTGGAATACTACGATCAGGAAGAAAAAAACAAGATAGTTGAGCGTGTCAGACAAGGTTTCGTTGAAGAACTAGCCTCTGGTGCCACAGCCATATCTGTCAGAAAACAAGGCGTCTCTATGCGCCTGTCGCAGATGGCCTTTCAGGACGCCCATGACCGTAAAATTGAGGCCTTCGGCGTGATCACTAAACCGGATTACGTCAAAAGCGTCAATGACAAGCATGGGTTCACTTTCAAACAATTAGGTCCTACGGTGCATGAAAACGGAAACGAATACGCCCCATTTATCATAGAGTTATCAAAAAAGTCCCCGCTGAACTAGTGACAAATCTAGTGAAAAATCTCGTTACAGATCAACCAACTTCTGGTTTTACCTGAGATCATTTTGTCGACGTTATTGGATGCCGCTGTCAACTGGCATCCACCCCTCACACTCCTGGCGGAAATACGAGCGTCTTCTCCTGCGTATATTCATTAAGCCAATGCCCGCCGTATTCGCGGCCCAGCCCTGAACGTTTATAGCCACCAAGGCGATGTCTGACACTGGCAGATCACCCGATGATGCTATAGGCAAACAGTACAGCATCAGGCATGGATGTTTGTGTAAGTTTATACGTCGTCCTCCATCGCCGCCGTGTACCGCCCTTCCGCCGCAGCGCTATTGCAGCGTGCGCGCAGATAAAGAGCCTGTTGCGCAGCTTCCTTATTGGCCAGCTCTCCTCGCCATGCCTTGATTGCCGACGCTTGAAGCGCGCGACCATACGAAAAACTCAATTTCCACGGCAATGCTGACATCCTGTTCATCGCATTTAAATGCGCCGTCGCAGTAATATCGGTTTGGCCGCCCGAAAGAAAATTGATCCCGGGAACCGCTGCGGGCACCGTACGCCGCAAACAGGTCAGCGTGGCCTGTGCGATTGACTCGGGCGAAGCTTGCTCGGTACAGGTTGAACCGGGCACAACCATATTCGGCTTCAACAGCATGTATTCCAGCAGGACGCGCTGCTGGTGTAAGGCATGAAATACCGCATGCAGCACCTCTTGCGTCACACGGGCGCAAGTCGCCAGCGTATGGGTGCCGTCCATCAAAACTTCTGGCTCGACTATGGGTACGACGCCCAGACTCTGACAAATCGCGGCGTAACGTGCCAGCGCATAAGCGTTGCTGGCCATCGCCTGCGGGGTCGGGATGCCGCCCCCGATCTCGATCACCGCCCGCCACTTTGCAAAGCGCGCCCCCATTTGCTTATAGTCATTGAGGCGCAGCGCTAAGCCGTCCAGACCTTGGGTGATTTTTTCACCGGAAAAACCTGACAGAGCGACCGTCCCGCTATCGACCTTGATACCAGTGAGCATGCCTTGCGCCTTCAATACCTCCGGCAGCGGCACACCTAAGGTATTTTTCTGGTGCAGTGTTTCTTCATAGAGAATGACGCCGCTAATAAATGCGCCCACACCCGGCGTCGAAAATAACAGTTCCCGATAATCGCGCCGGGTTTCCTGTGTGGAGGCGATGCCCACGGCGGTGAAACGCTTCGCTATCGTGCCGGTGCTTTCGTCAGCGGCAAGTATGCCCTTGCCGGATACCGTGAGTTCGGCAACTGTATGTGCCAATTCTTGTGCGAATAAGGTCATCATTTCTCCATTGCTAACGGGGTGTCAGAAATCAGGGGTCTCAGAAATCACTCTACTCCGACAATCGTCCTTTTGCACTCGCCAACACAGTAAAGATATCCATCGGCACCGGGAACACAATCGTCGAGTTCTTGTCACCTGCGATGTTGGTCAGCGTCTGCAAATAACGCAGTTGCATCGCTTGCGGTTGCTGCGCCAGCATTTGCGCTGCTTGCAGGAGTTTTTCCGAGGCTTGCAATTCGCCCTCGGCGTGAATAATTTTCGCCCGCCGCTCACGTTCAGCCTCGGCCTGACGCGCAATCGCGCGGATCATGGTTTCGTTGATATCGACGTGCTTGATCTCAACCGTCGAGACTTTGATACCCCAGGCGTCGGTTTGCGAATCAAGCACTTTTTGAATATCGAGATTAAGCCGTTCACGCTCAGATAACAGTTCATCGAGCTCATGCTTGCCCAGTACCGAGCGCAGCGTGGTCTGCGCCAATTGGCTGGTCGCGTCGAAAAACCTGACGACCTGAATCACCGATTTTTCCGGGTCTACGATGCGAAAATACACCACTGCGTTTACTTTTACAGAGACGTTGTCACGCGTAATGACATCCTGCGGCGGCACATCAAAAACGACCGTACGTAAATCGACCCTGACCATTTGCTGCACGCCAGGAATGAGCAGCACCAAGCCCGGTCCTTTGACTTTCCAGAAACGTCCTAGCATAAAAATCACGCCACGTTCGTACTCGCGCATAATCCGCACCGACGCAATCAACAGCACCGCAACGATCAAAAACAGCATGCCGGTGAATCCGATACCGAATGTCATGATCATCATTCATCTCCCGTTTTCGACATCGCCACCGGCTGCACCATCAATACCAAACCGGTCCGCCCAATCACCCGTATTTTCTGGCCGTTGTGCAACGGTCCCGTGCTATTGACGCGCCAATGCTCACTATGTACCCGCGCCCAGCCTTGATAGACTGCGCCGTCGTGGTCGGTATCGCCCAGCATCACCCCCGCACTATCGAGCAACTCTTCGCTACCGCTGACAACCGGTCTGCGTCGGGATTGCAGTACCGCACCAGAGACAAAAAAAACAAATAGTGCGGTCATCATCGCCAACGACACAATCAGCGACACCGGGATCCCATAGCCCGGCAAGTCGGTATCGATGAGCATCATCGCGCCGATCCCGAAAGCCACAATGCCGCCTATCCCCACGACGCCAAAAGTCGGCAAATACATCTCAGCGACCAAAAATCCTATGCCCAAAAAAATCAGCGCCAGCCCGGCGTAATTCACCGGCAACATTTGCAGCGCAAACAAACCCAGCAACAAACAAATTGCGCCAGTCACACCGGGCAGCACAAGGCCGGGATTGGCGAATTCGAAAATCAAACCGTAGACACCGATCAGCAGCAAAATCAGCGCCGTACTCGGGTCGGTAATGATCGCCAGAAACCGCGTTCTTTCATCAAGTTGTATGACCATCATCGGCGCGCTGGCGGTATGTAACACGTGCGCACCATCGGCAGTATTGAGCTGACGACCATCGAGCTTACGCAACAGTTCAGGCACATCTTGCGCTGTCAGGTCGATCACTTTCTGCGCCAGCGCCTCATCGGCCGAAAGGCTGACCGCCTCACGCACGGCACGCTCGGCCCATACAGCATTACGGCCCCGCATTTGCGCCAACCCACGGATATAGGCGGCGGCGTCATGCATTTGTTTTCTGCGCAATGTGCTTTGGGAGTCGGCGGCTAACCCTGGCGTGGAAGCGGCTTTATCTTTCCCCACTGGCGGTGGTGGCGCAGGCGCTTGCTCCGGCATACCTATCTGTACCGGGCTGGCAGCACCCAGATTGGTGCCGGGGGCCATTGCGGCGATATGGCTGGCGTAAAGAATATACGTCCCCGCGCTGGCGGCACGTGCGCCGCCGGGAGCCACAAAACTTGCCACTGGGATCTTTGAAGCGAGGATGGTCTGAATAATCTGCCGCATCGACAAATCAAGCCCGCCCGGCGTATCGATGCGCAGCACAATTAATTGCGCGCCCTGTTGTTGCGCACGCAGAATATTGCGATCGACAAAATCTGCGCTGGCCGGACCGATCGCACCGGTGAGCGGAATCACGATGACAGGGGCAATGGGGGAAATGGGGGCAGCGTTGCCCACGCTCAGGATGAGCGTCAATCCGATACACATTCCGAGGATGATTTTCAGCATGGTTGCTTGATGCAATAGATGAAAAATTAACCTGAAATACTGATTCAATATGTTATTTAAAAGACCATTAAATTATTGCATAAATTTTAACAAATGAAAGCGCTGTTTATCAGGAAACAGACAGATTATGTCCGTCTAATCCCATTTGAATTTGATGCATTTAAAATGCATCAATACGTATTGATACATAAAATACAGAGGTGAAGTGATGCAAACGATTAGTGCTACTGACTTAGCCAGAAATACCCGTGAAATTCTGGATAAGATTGTCAGCCGCGGGGAAACCATGATGATCGAACGTAACCATACGATAGTTGCCAAAATTTTGCCTCCTGAACACACCATGACAGCACACCAGGCGCTCGCTGGATTGGGGTTATCGATACTATCGCCCGAGCAAGCCGCTGCCTGGCGCATGGATAGCAAGCAAGATTTTGATGAATCGGTGCGTGATCCATGGGCATGATTTTCGATAGCTGTATTTGGGTCGGGCTCGCAGCTGGTCAGGTAGATCGTGAAGCCGTGATCGCAGCGGCTGGTGACCTCGATAGGACTTACGCAAAATTGTTCCAGCAAGGCAGACTGACGCAGACAGTACGACGTACGGCAAGGCGGGCGTAACGCTGCTGGGGCGATTTTGCGTAAGTCCTGGTTTAGATAAAGCGGTCAAAGACCGATCCCTTCCGCCTGCCCATCCGCATGGTAAGACGACCGCACCATCGGCCCCGAAGCCACCCGCGAAAACCCCATCTTCACCCCCGCCACCCGCAACGCCTCAAACTCCGCTGGCGTGACATAACGGGCAACCGGGAGATGATGCGCACTCGGTTGTAAATATTGGCCGAGGGTCAGCATCTCGACTTGATGCGCACGTAAATCCTGCATCACCATTTCAATCTCTTCCAAGCTCTCGCCCAGGCCCAGCATCAATCCGGATTTGGTCGCCACCTGCGGATGCTGTTGCTTGAAGCGCTGCAATAATTCCAGCGAATTGCGATAGTCCGCGCCGGGGCGAGCCTCACGATACAGACGGGGAATTGTTTCCAGATTATGGTTAAACACATCCGGCGCAGACTGCCCGAGGATCGCCAGCGCGACATCGATGCGCCCCCTGAAATCAGGCGTCAGAATTTCGACCTTGATTCCCGGATTCAATCTGCGAGTCTGTTCTATGCAGGCCACAAAATGTGCCGCACCGCCATCGCGCAAATCGTCCCGATCAACCGAGGTAATGACGACGTAGCGCAGGCCCATTGCTGCAATCGTGCGCGCCAAATTGTGCGGCTCATCCAGATCAAGCGGCAATGGGCGACCGTGACCGACGTCGCAAAATGGGCAGCGTCGGGTACAGATCGCGCCCATGATCATGAAGGTTGCCGTGCCGCTTTTGAAACACTCGCCGATGTTTGGGCAATTGGCCTCTTCACAGACGGTGTGCAAATGATTCTCGCGCAGGATTTCTTTGAGGCGTAAGACTTCCCGCGTGCCGGTGAACTGGGCGCGTATCCATGCCGGTTTGCGCAGATAGTTAGCCGGTTCGGTGGGGATGATTTTGATGGGGATACGCGCCATTTTTTCTGCACCGCGCAGTTTTTCGCCGGCTTCTACGGGACGCTGGACCTGCTTTAGTTCACTCATCGCTGCTCCAATCTGTATTTATCCGCGGTAATACCGTTGCGGCGTGAACGGTGTTTTAGTCACGACAACCGCGATCGGTTTACCGCGCACGATGGCGTGCAATTGCGTACCCGGTTGAGCATGGGCAGAGGCGACATAGCCCATCGCAACCGGCGCACCGATGGTGGGGCCGAATCCGCCGCTGGTAACCCGACCGACAACTTGGCCATTGGTATCAATCAACTCAGCCCCTTCGCGCACAGGAATCCGGTCTTGCGGCAGCAAGCCAACGCGTTTGCGGGCAACGCCCTCGACCAGTTGCTGCAAGATAATCGCCGCACCCGGATAGCCGCCTGCGCGGGCTTGATTGGCACGCCGCACTTTCGATAACGCCCACGCCAGACTTGCTTCGACTGGCGTGGTGGTCGCGTCCATATCATGGCCATACAGGCAAAGCCCGGCCTCCAGCCGTAAAGAGTCCCGTGCTGCAAGGCCGATGGGTGCGACTTCCGGTTGCGCCAATAAGAGGCGTGCCAGTTTGTCTACTTGATCGTTGGGGACCGATATCTCGAAACCATCTTCACCGGTATAGCCGGAACGACTGACCGAACAATCAATACCAGCCAACGTGACGGCGGCGGTGTGCATGAAAAGCATCTGCGCGGTCTGCGGCGCAAAGCGTGCCAACACTTTGGCGGCTTGCGGTCCTTGTAGAGCTAGCAAAGCCCGCTCGCTCAACTCCTCAACTGTGCAACGGTCGGATAAGTGCTCACGCAAATGCGCCAGATCTTGCTGTTTGCAAGCGGCGTTGACGACCAACAATAAATGATCCCCGGCATTGGCAACCATCAAATCGTCGCGTATTCCACCGTCGTCATTGGTCAACACCGCGTAACGCTGGGTATGTACGGCTAAATCGAGAATATCCACGGGGACCAGACTCTCCAGCGCCGCTGCGGCATCAGCCCCGCTTAGTCGCACTTGCCCCATGTGCGAGACATCAAACAAACCAGCTTGCGAGCGGGTGTGAGCGTGCTCCTTCAATACGCCGCTCGGATATTGCAGCGGCATGTGGTAACCGGCAAACGGCACCATTTTTGCGCCCAATTCCACATGCAGGTCATAGAGCGCAGTCCGTGCGAGGGGTTGCTGATCCATAGTATTTCCTTTCGGTTCAAGATGATTATTCTGCATCCTCGTAGTCCGACATCGGCGGACAAGAACACACCAGATTACGGTCGCCATACACGTTATCGACGCGCCCCACCGGCGGCCAGTATTTGCTGGATTTTCTCAGCGCCGCCACCGGGAACACCGCTTGCTCACGCGTGTAGCCGCGATCCCATTCGCCCGTCAAATCCATCGCCGTATGCGGCGCGTGCCGCAGCGGACTGTTTTCAATCGACATACGGCCATCTTCAATGTCTTGCATTTCATGCCGAATCGCGATCATGGCAGTGCAGAAACGGTCCAACTCTTCTTTAGATTCGCTCTCGGTAGGTTCGATCATGAGCGTCCCGGCCACCGGAAACGACATCGTCGGCGCATGAAAACCGAAATCAATAAGACGTTTGGCAACGTCATCCACGGTGACGCCGGTTTTATCTTTGAGCGGACGCAAATCGATGATGCATTCATGTGCCACGATCCCACCCTTACCCGCATACAAAATCGGATAATGCGCCGCCAGACGGTGCGCAATATAGTTAGCGTTGAGGATGGCGACCTGACTGGCTTGCTTGAGACCGCGACTTCCCATCAAGGTGATATACGCCCAGCTAATCGGCAAGATATTCGCGCTGCCCCACGGTGCAGCAGACACCGGCGCGATGCCCGTCTCCAGCATGGCGTGACCGGGCAAAAACGGTGCCAAATGCGCTTTCACGCCAATCGGCCCGACACCCGGACCGCCACCACCGTGCGGAATACAAAACGTTTTGTGCAAATTCAGATGCGACACATCGCCGCCGAAATGGCCCGGTGCGCACAGGCCGACCATCGCATTCATATTCGCGCCATCGATATATACCTGCCCACCGTGCGCGTGAATGATGTCGCAGATTGCACCAATGGCCTGCTCAAACACGCCGTGCGTGGACGGATACGTAATCATCAGCGCCGCCAGATCGGCCGCATGCTGATCGGCCTTGGCTTGCAGATCGGCGACATCGACATTGCCGTTATCATCGCAACGCACGACAACGACTTTCATCCCGGCCATATGCGCCGTGGCCGGATTAGTGCCATGCGCCGAACTCGGAATCAGACACACATCGCGCTGGCCCTCGCCCCGACTCTGATGCCAGGCTCGGATTGCCAGCAGACCGGCGTATTCCCCTTGCGATCCGGCATTCGGCTGTAAGGACACCGCGTCATAGCCGGTACATACGCACAGCATTTGCTCCAACTCGCTGACCAACTGCTGATAACCCTGTGCTTGTTCTAGTGGCGCAAACGGATGCATGGCGCTGAACTCGCGCCAGGTGATCGGGATCATTTCGGTGGTGGCGTTGAGCTTCATGGTGCAAGAGCCGAGCGGAATCATGCTGCGGTCCAGCGCCAGATCCTTATCCGACAAGCTGCGCAGATAACGCAGCATTTGCGTTTCAGAATGGTGGCTGTTGAAGACGGGATGTGTCAGAAAGCGACTGGCACGCCGCAAGGTTGCGGGGATGTGATCGGTGACAGTCGCCTCAATGGCGGCGAATGCCAGTTCAATCTGGCCTGGACTGGAAAATATCCGCCACAACGCGGCGACATCGTCAGCCGTCGTGGTTTCGTCGAATGAAATGCCTACCTTGTCGGCGGCGACTATCCGCAAATTAATAGACTGCGCCCGTGCTGCCGCGTGGATCGCCTGTGTATGACCGACCGTGCGCAGCGTAATCGTGTCGAAAAAATATGGCGTCAAAACCGCAATATCGTGCTTGCCCGATACTGCTAGTTTTTTCAATCCGTACACAAACGTCGCCATCAAGCGGTGCACCCTTTGCGCAATAGTTTGCAGTCCTTGCGGCCCGTGATACACCGCGTACATGCTGGCAATATTGGCCAGCAGCACCTGCGCGGTGCAAATGTTGCTAGTGGCTTTTTCACGCCGGATATGTTGCTCGCGCGTTTGCATCGCCAGCCGATACGCAGGCTCACCGCGACTATCAATAGAGACGCCGACCACGCGCCCCGGCATCAAACGCTTATGCACATCTTTGGTCGCAAAATACGCCGCATGCGGACCGCCGTAACCGAGCGGCACGCCAAAGCGCTGGGATGATCCGATCGCCACGTCGGCACCAAACTCACCCGGCGGCGTCAGTAAAGTCAGCGCCAGCAAATCGGCCGCCACGACTACCAACGCATCCTTGCTGTGCGCGCTGGCAACCGTCTCTGCATAGTCAGCAATGTCACCGTTGAGAGTCGGGTACTGCAACAACACGCCGAAATAATCGTCGTTATTCAGTTCTGTCAGGTGATCACCCACAACGACCGTTATGCCAATCGGGACCGCCCGAGTGCGTACCACTGCGATGGTTTGGGGATAACAATCCTCCGATACAAAGAACATCTTGCTCTTGCTTTTCGACACGCGCTGGCAAAACGTCATTGCCTCTGCCGCCGCTGTTGCCTCATCCAATAATGACGCGTTAGCGATCTCCATCCCGGTCAAGTCCGACACCATCGTCTGAAAGTTAAGCAACGCCTCCAGACGGCCTTGCGATATCTCCGGCTGATACGGCGTATAGGCGGTGTACCAGGCGGGATTTTCCAGCAGATTGCGCAGAATCACGGTCGGCGTATGGCAGTCGTAATAACCCATTCCGATATACGATTTGAAGACCTGATTCTTAGTCGCAATCCTGCGTAACGCCGCCAGCGTTTCGACTTCATTGAGGGCCTCACCCAACTTCAACGGCGCGTCCGACAAAATCGCCGCCGGAATCACGTTGGTGATCAACGCATCCATCGACGCATAGCCCAGCGCGGCCAGCATGCGCTGTTGATCTGTCGCATTTGGCCCGATGTGGCGACCAACAAAGTCAGTGTGCTGTAATAAATCATCAAACGTTGGCCGTGATTGCGGCGCGATTTCAAACGGGGTATCAGCCATGATGTCCTCTCGCTGTGGGTGATTCTTCTATTCATGATAAAACCGATGTAGCCCAATGAAGGAGTTCAGCCTTAGCTCAACCCTTCAAGAAAAGCCTTGTAATCAGCCTCGTCCATCAGCCCATCGAGCTCAGCCAGATCGCTGGCCTTAAACTTAAAAAACCATCCTTCGTCTAACGGATCTTCATTAATCTTGCCCGGCTCATCAACCAATACCGGATTGATTTCTGTGATGACGCCAGCAACCGGCATCATGATTTCGCTGGCGGTCTTGACGGACTCAATGACCACCACTTCCTCTCCTTTCGACACCTGCTGTCCGACCTCCGGCAATTGCACAAACACCAGATCACCGAGGTGATCTTGCGCAAAATCGGTAATCCCGACCGTCACTACACCATCGCCCTCCATTCTTAACCATTCGTGTTCATAGGTAAATTTCGTCGTGTTCATTGCTGGCCTCCAGGGTGAAGTTGTTGTGAGCTTACTTTTACATCAGACATCAAATTGTATAAGTTTAAAGTTTTGTTTTGCAATCATTTACATAGCTTAACAGCTTGCAAATACATGTTTTTATGGCAACATATGCATAAATCAAACTATTTAAAACACTTTTATCAAAAAGCAATTCAAACCTAAAATTATAAATATTTAATTTTCACAATGAAATTGTATTTTTTATACATCCACCTATATTCAACCAAAAATAAAAAAAAGGCTGATTGCTAACAGCAACCAGCCTTTCTTTATTCAGCAATATTTTCAAACTAAAAAATTAGTTCATCATATCATTCAAAATTCTTTCTGTTTTCGCCACATCTTCAAAAGGATCGATACCACCAATTAAGGTACGTATCTTAGTCACATCTTTATCGAATTTTAACAAATCCACCTTGCAATCATCACGTTCTTTTAATATTTTTTTATATTCATTAAAATTTTCTTCCTCGGGATGTTTAAAATAATGCGTCTCATAACCCTTACCCTCAACTTTTATTACTCCCCTGGTGCATGGAAATACCTCATACGAAGGCTTAGTGATATGTCTACAGTTAGGACTCGTCATTTCTTTTACATATACTTTAATATCATCATTAGAAAAATTATCAAAAATTTCATTTAAATTTGATTGTAATTGTTCTATTTTTTCATTAATTTTTAATTTGCCATTATCTTTATTTTTTAAAATAAATTCTTTAGCAGAAATTGCAGACTGAGATCTTTCATTTAATTTAATCCTGTCAACTTGAGATTTAATTTTTATTAATTGATCACCTTTTGACGTAAACAATATATCTTTAAATGCACATTTGAATAGAGTCTTAAAAAAATTATATTTCCGCGTAGAAACAATCCCGCTCAAAGTTTCAATATCAGCGATAATTTTACTTTTGGCTCCAGAAGATAAACTAATGCAATTATTCGTTACACTTTTAACATTTCTTTTCAAATCCGTTATAACTGAAGATTTTACTTTGTTCACTTTTTGAGCCTGCATAGCAGCCGCATTGAAATCGCCAGGCAATGATATATTAATATCTACTCTTGTAACACTTCCAGTCATTTTATAACATCCTTTTATCTATTAATTAACGAACCTCATTATGATAAATAATAGAAAATTACTCCATCAAAAATTATTCATTTTTACTATTAAGCATATTAACCAGCTAAAAATGAACGCTTCTACGATCGATCCGATAGCGTAGCGAATGAGTATTTATTGAATGCTACAAATTAGCACATCAGCTATATTCGCAAATTTTTAAAACTATCAATATTAAATTTCACCATACCAAAAAACTAATATTTCATTACGCATCAACGCATAATATAAAGTCATTTTATTAATTTTTATATTCATATTAAAAACATTATGATCCCTACTAGTACATCAACAATAATTCAAACAACGTCAACAAATAGAATAGCTTCAAACACCCTACCAGGACAAATACTTCATTTTACAAGGAGGCTATTAGGAAGTATCAAAAGAGTAGGAAATGGCACGCCTCCAGAAACACGGAATTCAAAAAATAAATATGACGACTGTGTATACATTCCTCCCCATGGCCCTCATAAAAACAATAGTCAATATTACAAAAAAAATATTATTAGTGTATCTCATCCAAAAACTCAGCCAAAAAAACATTCTGACAATATTAATCCCACTACCTCAAATAATATAGTGTCAAAAATATCAACTCCTGATGATGCAATCACTCTGACGATTGAAAACAATGTATTTTTTTCACGAGATAATGACAATCAGAATACTCTGCAAC
>NZ_JBRIIQ010000021.1:0-53786 GCF_052976905.1 Glaciimonas sp. GG7
TCTATGCCGAGTACCCGGACAAGCACGAATCGATGACCACGATTGGCGGATACGCGCTGGCGATCGCCAAAGCACTGGAATACACGGGGATAGACAGCACACGGATTTTTCAGGCGGTGGGCATCCCGTTGTCGCTCAAGAATGACCCGATGTGTCGGCTATCGGTGGTCACGCTTACCAAGCTCTACCGAACCTGTGTGGACGTCACCCACAACCCTTATTTCGGCTTAACGGTTGCCCGGTTCATTCATATTTCGAACCTGCATGCACTTGGCTTTGCCTTGGCGGCCAGCTCTAATTTGATGGAGTTTTGTCAACGAATCGCACGGTTTTTCAGGCTGGCGTCACAAACCTGTGATGTGACCGTGGTGGAGTCTGAGCATGAAGTCGCCTTGCACATCCGGCTGCTGGTAGCGGTCAGCGCCGAAACCGAAGATGCATTAATGGGGTTTCTCGTGCTGGCCATGCGTCAGTTGTATAAACCCGAATTTAATCCCTTGCGCGTGGCGCTGTCTCATCCGATGCCGCATGAAGGCGGCGGACCTTACGAAACCCTGTTTCGCGCGCCGGTCAGTTTTAACGGGGCAGGACCGGTGATGGTGTTTGCGAAGAAGGATGTACAGCAGCCGCTGGCCGGAGGTTGCGCAGAGTTGGCGCAACTCAATGACAATCTGGCGACCAAGTACATGGCCCGGCTCGACAAGAATGACGTCGTAGCGACCGTACGCCAGAAGATTATTGAGTATCTGCCCAACGGCGACTGCACCAGAGATAAAGTCGCCAGCGTCATGTGCATCAGTCCGACGACCTTGCAATTCAAGCTCTCGCAGCGCGATACGAATTTTCATGAATTGCTCGACAGCATCCGCAAAGAACTCGCGGCCAGCTACGTCCAGCAGTCGGTGCTATCGATTACTGAGATTACCTTTTTGCTGGGATTTAACGATACCAGTAACTTCACGCGGGCATTTAAACGCTGGGAGGGGATGTCGCCTACCAGTTATCGGAATGGTGCGGGTAAGACTGATAAAGATTGACATTCCGGTGCGCTTGACAGGTTAAGACTGGTCTATATACTAGTCTATTCATGTTTAGTCGGAGCAAAATCATGCATATCGAAATCGGGTCTTACGAGGCAAAAACAAAATTGCCGGAACTGTTGCGCGGTGTGCAATCGGGCAACCGTTATACGATTACCCTCAGAGGCGAAGCGATTGCCGACCTGGTCCCTTCGGACGCATCGCAAAAGACGGACGTTGCTGCAGGGGTAGCCCACATGCAGCAGTTGATGGCATCCTATCCGCCGATCATTGGGATTGATACCAAGGCGCTCATCGAGGAAGGGCGCGATTGATGCGATTTGTTCTTGATAATTCGGTCACCATGCGTTGGCTGTTCGGCGACGGTTCGTCCGGCGATCAGGCGTACGCCAAACAGGTATTGGCGGCGATCACCGTGGACAGTATCCTGGTGCCGGGTGTCTGGGGTCTGGAAGTCGCCAATGTGATCGCAAGAGCCGAAAAGAAATTCGGACTGAGCGAGGCGCGAAGTGCGGCATTTGTGCATGCGCTTGAGCAGATGCATATTCAGGTTGACCCGGAAACAAGTGCGCATGCCATGCGAGATACCTTGCAATTAGCGCGACGCTACAACTTGTCGGCATACGACGCTGCGTATCTGGAACTCGCACTGAGGGAGGGATTGCCGCTCGCCACGCTCGACGATGGGTTGGTCAAGGCCATCAAAAAGGCCGGTGCCAGGCGCTTCATCAAGTAAATGCGGAAAATTCGCAACGGTTGCCGCTGAAAAGAACTTCTTGATTTCTGGCCCATCATCATTGCCTGCATTTGAGCAATATGACAAGACAGTACGTACCGATTTTTTAAATTCACATGTTCATGCGCTTTGGTTAGTTGCAATAAAAAAGGGTAGGCGTTTTTGACGCCTCCCCTTTTTTATTCTACATTTCAGGCTTACTCACCCCGCATCAAAACGTATGCCGTATCCCCGTCATCACAGCCGTGGTATCCATCCCCGGCGCGACCGGTTGACCGTAGCCGATGGCCTGCGTCATCGTGCCTTTATTGCTGACCTTGCCGGCCTGGGCATATAAGGTGGTCCGTTTCGACAGTTGGTACTCCGCGCCGAGCGCCAGAGTCGTCGATTTGTTGACCGAATTGTTGGCGTCTTTCAGATAGTAGAGACCGCTGCTGATCTTGAACACGGGGGTAAAGCGGTAGCCCAAACCTACCGAATACATATCAATATTGGTTTTGCTGGAATTCGATGGGTTTTTGCCGTTACTCACCGAACCAGAGGCAGAAAATCCTGCGATGTTGTAGAGCGCACCCAGATACACCAGACGATTGTTATCGACCCCGGTTGCCGCTATGCCAGTTGCCGGATTGGTGTCGTGACCGTCGTAATAGAGCGCCGATAAATGCAAGCCGCCATTGGCATATTTCAGCACCGCCGATTCGCGTCGGGCCGCCTGATTATTGCCGGAGACTTCACCGGGCGCATATTCCAGACCCAGGGTGACGCCACCGAAATTCGGCGATTGATAGACGATGGCATTGCTGTCCCACATCGCGCCTATCGGTCCGTTGGTGCTGCTGCCGGGCCAGCCTGCAGCGGTATTCATGCCGATCCATGCGGTCAGAATACTGCCGAAATATTGACCGGCGCGGACATCGGTTTCGACCATGGCATAAATCATCGGCGTGACTTGACGTCCGATACTGACGCCGCCGAACGGGCCGGAGATACCAACCGTGGAGATTTGATTAAAGATGGCGGCCGCACCCGGGGTGTCGCTGAGGCCCATTTTTCCGCTGCCGCTGTCGTATGAGCCTTGCAACTGGAAGTTGGCACGATAGCCGCCGCCTAAATCTTCGTTGCCGCGCATGCCCCAGACGCTGCCGTAGATGCCAGCGTCTTTATAGCGGAAGGTGCTGCCGGTATTTTTGGCTAACGGGCTAAAGGATGCGGCCGAAGTGTTCTGGTAATACAGGCCCGAATCGATCGCGCCATAGATCGTCACGGATGTTTGCGCTTGTGCTGCGCTAGCGGCAAACATCAGCGTTGCTAAGCTGATCGATTTCAATGTTATTTTCAATTTCATCTCCAGGTAGTTATATATACCGAACCAGTCTGTGCCAGTGCGGGTACTTTGTTGTTGCTAAAAAATATTGAATCCACTGCGCAGATATCGGCCTGACGACGTGCCGCAGTATAACGACCGCGCATAAATGCTTCCTGTCTTTATGATGGTTATGCGGGATTGTTGAAGTCTATGATGAGGAAAAGACCTTGAATGGACCTGTCATTAGCGTCAGACAGTCGGTCTGTAGAGCAAGATTGGCGATTCTGCAACAGGAGGGCTTCCGCAAAATCGCCCCAGCGGCGTTATCCCTCCTAGCCGTACTAAATACTGTCTTCGTCAGTCTGCCTTGCTGGGACGATTTTGCGGAAGCCCTAAACAGATAGGTAATGTTTGGCTTAAGCCAAAGTATTCATGCGGCAGTAGGCTTCGAGTATCGATGTTTTATAGACCACACCGAGCAGCCGGGCCGGGTCGGTTCTCTCCACAACCGGCAACCGTTCGCCCTGAAATTTTACGAAATGTTCCAGCGCTTCGTCTAGCGGCATATCGGGGCCGAGGCTGTCGAAACGCGTTTGTAAAAAATCAGCGGCCGTTTTGCGCGATGGCGTGTTGTCGTTGAGCAATGCTGCGGTGATGTCTTTGAGCGCAACGACGCCGCAAAATGTGTGGGCGTCATTGGTTACGTATACATATTTCACCGGATATTGCGCAAACAAAGCAGCGATCTCCTTGATCGTCGCCGTAGTTGGTACAACCGTCTGCACAGGCTTGATGAGCGCATGCATCGTGGTCAGCCTGAGGCTTTGTCTTTCTTGCACTGCGCGGGTTCGTTGGATGGTGATGTCGTACATCGCCGTTTCAGCGATGGCGCGCGCGACCAGTACCGCCACGACGCAGGCGAGCATGAGCGGCAAGATTAATTGAACACTCAAGGTCATTTCCAGAATCATGAGTATCGACATCAGCGGCGCTTTGGTGGTGGCCGCTAAAAACGCCCCCATCCCAGCGATGGCGTAGGCAAAAGGCGCGGCGCTTGTGGCGGGCCACAGCGTATGGAGCGCCAACCCGAATACGCAGCCAACCATGGCGCCCACAAACAGCGCTGGCGTAAATACCCCGCCAATGGCACCCGAACCGGTGGTGAGCGCCGTGGCAATCACCTTGAAAAGCAACAGCGACATCAGCGCAGTAACGGTCCATGGCTGATGCAAAACGGCGTTCACAACACTGTAGCCATTACCCCAGACTTCCGGCGTCCAGATCGACAAGACACCGACCATCAAACCGCCAAGGCCAAGTCGCAGCGGTAAAAACGCGGGTAGTCGTTGAAACTGTTTTTTAGAAAAGGCAATCGTGCGCAAGAACCCCGGCGCAATGACGCCGATGACCACGCCGAGCACGCCAAACAGCAACACTTCTGCTCCCGATACGGACGGGAACAGCGGCATTTGATAGGGTGCGTGATAGTCGGAAAAGGTGCGCATGGTCATGTTGGCGAGGATCGAGGCGACTAGCACCGGACCGAAATTTTTCATCGCGATCGATCCCAACACGATTTCGGTCACAAAAAAAGCGCCCGCCAGTGGCGCGTTATACGCTGACGTAATCCCTGCTGCCGCCCCGCAGGCGACCAGCAAGCGCAAGGTCTCCGGTTGCAAGCGTGTACCCCGCCCGACTAAAGACGCGCATAAGGCCGCCAGCTGGACCATCGATCCTTCCCGCCCGATCGATCCGCCGGTGGCAATCGAACACATCGAGGAGGCGCTGCGCAACAGACTGTGCCGGATCGGAATATGCCCGTCGCCGATCGCGACGGCCTCCATATAATCGATATTGCCGCGTGCGCCGGGGATCTTGCCGACCCGATGCAAAAGCATCCCGGCCACGACCCCGCCGCATGCGGGCGTGATGCAACGCCAGTACCACGGCAAACTTTTAGCCATCGCCACCAGACTGCCGCTATGGTCTGTGAGCAGAATCTGGATGGCGCTGATGCCGTCGCGAAAGGCGATGGTGGAAAAAGCGCCCAGGACGCCTGCTATGGCGGCCAGCAGCAGTATCGTGTGGTCTTCAAACAGTTTTGAGATGCGGTGTTTCATGGAGCGCACAGTAGAGATGATGGCATTGGCAGGAGCAGATCAGGCGGCGAAAAATAGTAGAGCATGTTGACGTTTAATTTGTAAAAAATAATCCAACCTGTTCGGACTGCCATGCAGCGCACCGCGCAGATTGTCGTCCTGATAAATGGTGTTCATTTTCTTGTGAAACGTTGGATGGAGGTGCGTGGGATGGGGATGCGTTGATCATGGTGATGATCTGTTGAAAGGGATGTTGTTGCCTGTCATTGGCGTTAATTTGGTGGTCTGCTAAAGCAGATTAGCGGTGAATTGGGAGCAGCTCCCTCTGATTTTTGCGGTCGGACCAGCAAAAAAGATGGGCAATAACGACGAGAGAACATCATTGAGCGGTATCTTCCGAGCATGCCTGTCAATCAGCGCCCAATATGATCGAGAAAACCATGACCATAAATAGTATTGAAGACGTCTCCGGTTTGCATTGTGTTGACGTCATGCACCATCCCGATGGGACGTTCAGTTTCAAAGTATTCCGCAAAGACCCCGAAGACGAGGGGCGTTGGACGATGGTGGGCGATTATTCCGGTCTGCGTTTTCAGGATGAAAATGCAGCTGTGCGTGAAGCGGCGGCGCAGGTTCCGTGGTTGGCGGAGGTGATCAGTCAGGGAAAAACACACTAACATTCTCGTCATCGATCAAGCTCAACAAACCTCCGTTGAGCATCGCGGTGCGCTTGATAATTGAAGACTGGTCTATACACTGCTCTATTAAGTTCAATCCGAGAAAAATCATGCATATCGAAATGGGCTCTGAAGAAGCGAAAACAAAATTGCCGGAACTTTTACATGGTGTGCAATTGGGCAACCGTTACACGATCACCCTCAGAGGCGAAGCGATTGCTGATCTGGTCCCTTCGGATGCATCAAAGAAGACGGACGTTGCTGCAGGGGTAGCCCACATGCAGCAATTGATGGCGTCCTATCCACCGATCATCGATATTGACACCAAGCCGTTGATCGAGGACGGGCGTGATTGATGCGCATCGTTCTTGATAATTCCGTCACCATGCGCTGGCTGTCTGGAACTCGCATTGCGGGAAGGATTGCCGCCGCCAACGTGATCAAATGCAGGGCGTTTCAATTGCTGGCCGCTAAGCCTAATCCGCCAACATCCTCAACCGCGCCGTATCCAAATGCGAACTCAACGCATCGACCGCCTTATCAATATCGCGCAATTTAATCGCTTCAATCAGCGCCAGATGCTCCAGCATGGCTGGCAGCAGACCTTCTGATGTCAACACGGTTTTTTCGAGTCGGATCAAGTGTATCCGCAGGCTGTTGACGCGATAAATTTCGGAAATGATTTCGTTGCCGAGTGAATCGATCATCATGGCGTGCAGGCCGCGATCGACTGCCTGGGCGTCGCTTAATAGCCTGGCGTCAATGACGCCGGACTTGGCGCGTTTGATGATGTCTTTATGGGCTTTTTCGATCCGGCTCAAATCGATTTCGGAGACATTGCGGGTGAACCTGGCGATCCCTTCGCGTTCGAGTACGAGGCGCAGCTGGAAGGCATTGCGGACTAATTTTAAATCGACGTAGCAGACTTGCAGGCCGCGATTGGGCACGGTTTTGATGAGGCCTTCGGCTTCAAGGCGGGGCACCATTTCGCGGATGGCACCTAGCGGCATGTCGGTCACTTGCATCAGTTCGCGTTGCGATAAAAATTGTCCGGGGCGGATATTGCCGCTGAGAATTTGTTGGGTGAATCTCTCGTAGGAAATTAATCGTAGCGGTTTTTCCTGGACGTCTTCTTGCAAGCTGACTTCACTTGATTTCTTTTTCATGGGGGTTCCCGTGCAGAGTGCGTAAACGACGACATGTTAGCATGTAATTTTTCTGATTTCGCCCTCTTTTCCCTTATCTTCCATAGACAATTTCAGCAAATTCATTGCTGGTCGGGTTTGCTCACATGACCGTTTTGTAACGCTGTGACAGAAAAGTAACGGGTGTGTCCTTTGTGTCAAATACCAATTGACAAATTTACATAACCATCTAACATGTTACTGCGTTGTAGATGACCTATTAATGACATTTTTTATCCTGCTCTTGGTAAGAATAGTGAGAGCAGGTAGTCATTGATCGGGCTGATGTGAACGCAGGTTCTACCCAAAAAAATTAAAAATGACTATCAGGAGAGAAGATGAAACGAGTATTGATCGCCGCGGCATTATTGGGAAGCTATGCCGTTGTAGCCCAGGCGCAAACCAACATTACCGTCTACGGCATCGTCGACACCAGCGTGCGTTACACCACCCATCAAAATGCCGCCGGGAACAGCAAGATAGAAGAAACCGACGGTATCTTGAGCGGTAGTCGTCTTGGCTTTAAAGGTACGGAAGATCTCGGAGGAGGCCTGAAGGCAAACTTCGTACTGGAGGCCGGTTTTAATCCTGACACGGGTGTGTCCGGTCAGGGCGGGCGTTTGTTCGGTCGTCAAAGTACTGTTGGTCTGAGCGGCGATTTCGGCAATGTCATTCTGGGTCGTAAGTACACGGTCACGCATGAAATGATGACTAGCTATGATGCATTCTTCTTTGCCAATCAGGCGATAGTCGGCTATCAAGGCGGCAATTACACCGGCCTGCGTCAGGACAATCAGCTGCAATACAACATCAAGCTATCGAACTTCACTGTCGCATTGGGGCATACCTTTGGCGAGCAAGTCGGCAATGCCAATGCAGGTTCCAGCAATGCCGGGACGTTGGGTTACGACAATGGGCCTGTCCATTTAGGTGGCGCTTATACCGTGATGAACGGTATCGGGACGGAGTATTTTGGCATCGCAAAGTCGGCACTGAGCAAGCAAACGGTGTGGTCGCTAGGCGGCACTTATGCATTCAGTAGCGTGAAATATTATCTGGGTTATACCAACAGCAAGTTGGACGTAGCAGACTATAAAAACAAGGTGTACTACGTGGGTGCGAACGTGACATTGGCAGCGGGCTTGAATCTGATCGGGACCTTGAACTACGACAAACTCAATCATGCCGGAACCAATGGGAATCGCTTCATGACAGCGGTGATGCTGGATTATTTCCTGAGCAAACGCACCGATATTTATGTTGAAGCAGATTTGAATACATTTAGCGGCGCATGGAGCACGTTGGCAAATACCACGGGCTTTTCGACACCGATGTATGGCAATACCAGTCGGGCAGGCGTGATGACGGGGATACGTCACACTTTCTAAGTCGTCGGGTAGCAATAAAAAACGCTGAATAATCAGCGTTTTTTTTCGTGCCAAGCGTATTACCGCAGTCGAATTAGCGTGGTTCGCCAATCTCAATATCCAGCGTTCCCAACGCACCATACTGCATCTTCAGCAAGTCGTTTTGCGGGACGTGAATGACGCCGTGATAGGAGCCGGTAATGACGATCTGGCCGCGCTTGAGGCCGCTGTCATGAGCGGCTAAAAAATTCGCCAGCCAGTACAGCGGCAATAAAGGATTGTCGTCCGGATGTGTGCCATCCCAGCGGCCAAGTTCGCCGTCCGGTCCGTTGAGCGTCAACGCGATAGCAGCCAGCTCTTTTTCATTTTCCCAGCGGATTGCAGGACCGACCAGCAAACCGCCATTGGATAAATTATCTGCCAGCTTTTCCGGGAAAGTCACCACGCCAGGTTCGGCATACCGTGTCGCGATCAATTCAAACGCGAGGTGTGTGGCGGCAATCGCCTGTTTGATTTCGTCAGGGCTATAAGGGGTTGAGCGCGGTGGCAGATCGGTACCGATCACGAAGGCAATTTCAGGTTCGAGCGCGACCATGCCATCGATGGCGGCCAGCGTGCAATGGGGGCCAGACGTCACGATATCGGACGCCAGAAGGGGGGCAACAGCAATCTTGTCGGTGACCGGTGAGGCGCATTTCCAGCCGGCAATGTCTGCGCCGCGCAAGCGCGCTACTTCGCGTTGGATTTGTAGTGCATCGTCGTTGTTTTTGGGGCGAAGGTTTTCAGGTAAGCGTGGGCCGGGTTGGCCGGTGTGACGGATGGCGACGAGATGTCTGGCGGCAAGAGTAATTTGATGAGAAAACATAGGTTTTAAAGGAGGATTATCAATCGACATGAGGCCGTTCGCCCTGAGTAGACGCGTAGCGTCGTATCGAAGGGTACGCACGCCTGTGCGCATACTTCGATACGCCCTGTGGGCTACTCAGTACGAACGGAATAGGAGGAATGCATAAGAAAATTCGTTATGACGGATCACTTATTGCTACATACCGTTGGGGGGCAACCCTAATCCATAAGCACACAAAGCGGCATTGCGGAATACGTCTGCTTCGATGCTACCGTGCGTCGCCACGCAATGATGCGCATGATCTGACCAGTGTGTGTAATCACTGGCAAGTTCAAGTACCGGCCAATCGCTGCCCCATAAAGTGCGCTTGGGGAAGAGCGTGAGTAGTTGGGTAATGACGCGATCGCAGGCCGTCAATGAGGGCGCAGCACCGCTTTCGGTGACCAGACCGGAGAGCTTGCAAAATACATGCGGTAACGCCGCCAGCAGCGCGATATTTTGCATCCAGTCATCGATCTCACCACTGGCGATATCGGGCTTTGCACCATGATCGATGATGATGTTGAGGTCGGGTATGAGGCGCGCCAGTTGTGCGATACGCGCAAGATGGATGGGCTTGATCAGGGCGTCGAAACTCAGGCCCAATGCAGGAAGCGTGCGCAGCGCGGCAATCACGCGCGGCTGCAAAATCCAGTCGGGATCGGGGATGTCTTGCAGCATCGGACGCAGGCTGCGCAACAGCGGATTGCCAGCCAACGCGGCGATCCGTGCGCTGGCGTCATCGGCTTCCAGATCGACCCAGCCGACTACACCGATGACGCTCTCGGGATAGTGGGCTGCTGCGGCGAGCAGGAAGTGGGTCTCGGCTTCGGTCGCGGTGGCCTGTACCAGGATCCCTTGCTCAATGCCGTTTTTCTGGGCGTGGACACGCCAGTCGGCTATCGAGAAATCGCGGTAAATGGGCCCCAGCGCCGGTGTGAGCCAGTCGTAATCATGCAGCGCCAGTTGCCAGATATGAAAATGACTATCGATCATGCAAAGCTCTTCGATGGCAGTGGCGCATGTTCCGGCAGCAATCCTCTGGCCTGTAATGCGCTCCAGAATGCTGTTGGAATAACGTGGCGCATCATCTTGCCGGCATCATCCCATTCGCCAATATTGCGTGCCCCCAGCATCACAATCTCAACCGCCTTGTGCGCGAGGGGAAATTGCAAGGCCGCAGCACGCAGCGGCACGGCGAACTCTGCGCACACATCTTCAATCAGGCCAGCGCGAGAAATGACCTCGGCCGACGCCGGGCCGTAATCAAAGCTCGCCGGTTGCAGACCGCGCACGCCGGTGGCCAGAATGCCGGAGTTAAAGACACCGCCCAGCGCCACCCGCGTACCGGCTTGCTCGCACAAGGGCAACAGCGTTGTCAGCCCAGTTTGATCCAGCAGCGAGTAGCGCCCCGCCAGCATCAGACAATCCAGATGCGCCTGCTGCATGACATCGATGCAAATCTGCGCATCGTTGACGCCCAGACCGAAGGCCTTGATCAGGCCTTGTTCTTTGAGGCGTTGCAGGGCAGGAATAGCGCCGCTGATGACCGCCTGCAATATTGTCGGGGCGTTCGTGCCGTGTGTCGCCACGTCCATGTCATGGATGTAGGCCACGTCAAACGATGCCAGTCCCAATCGTTGCAAGCTGTCTTCCACGCTGCGCAGCGTGCCGTCAAAACTGTAGTCGTATTGCTGCACAAACGGCAGCACGTCCACATAACTATGCTGTTCGCGGGGCGCATCGGTAGCCGGTTTGAGCAAGCGTCCGACTTTGGTGGAGAGCACGTAGTGCGATGGCGATACCGACCGCAGAGCGTCACCGATACGGCGCTCTGACAATCCCTTGCCGTAATGCGGGGCGGTGTCGAACGTCCGACATCCCTGCGCCAGCACGTGGGTCAGCAGATCAGACGCCTGTGCGTTTGACAATGCCGTAAATAAATTGCCGATCGGTGCGCCGCCAAAACCCAGCGGCAGGCCGTCTATGGTGGGGAGGAATAGAGGATTGTTCATGGCCTACATCACCGCGCCTAATTGCCAAGGCACGAATTCATCGGCCCCGAAACCATGCATTTCACTCTTGCTTTGCGTGCCGGAGGCCAGCGCCAGAATCATCTGAAAGATTTGCTCACCCGCTTCGGCGACCGTCAGTGAACCGCTCAAAATCTGGCCGCAATCGAAATCCATGTCATCGGTCATTTTTTTATACAAGGCGGTATTGGTGGCCAGTTTGAGCGATGGCGTGGGTTTGCAGCCATAGACCGAACCGCGCCCGGTGGTGAAGCAAATGACATTAGCGCCACCGGCGACCTGGCCTGTGGCCGAGACCGGATCGTAGCCTGGCGTATCCATAAAAACGAAACCTTTTGCGGTCACTGGTTTGGCATACTCATAGACGCCCATCAAGCCGGTGGAACCGCCTTTGGCGACTGCACCAAGGGACTTTTCTAATATCGTCGTCAAGCCACCGGCCTTGTTGCCGGGCGAAGGATTATTGTTCATCTCGCCCTGATTGCGGGCCGTATATTCTTCCCACCAATGAATCCGCTCGACGATGCGTTCACCGACTTCACGGCTCACAGCGCGTGACGTTAACAAATGCTCGGCCCCGTAAATTTCCGGCGTCTCCGACAAAATGGCCGTGCCGCCGTGCTGTACCAGCAGATCCACCGCAGCGCCGAGCGCAGGATTGGCAGTAATGCCGGAATAGCCGTCCGAGCCGCCGCATTGCAAACCGACGATGATGTGGCTGGCCGATACTGTCTCGCGCTGTACCCGATTGGCCTCAGGCAGCATGTCTTTGATCTTTTGTATGCCTGCCTTCACGGCATTGGCAGTGCCGCCCATGTCCTGAATCGTCATGCTGTGCAGCAGCGTACCGTCTTCCAAACCGTGCGACATTTTGAGCGCATCTAACTGATTGGCCTCGCAACCGAGTCCGATGATCAAGACCGCTGCGAAGTTAGGGTGGCGCGCATAGCCGGCGATAGTGCGCCGCAAAATATCGATGCCCTCGCCGCTTGAATCCATGCCGCAGCCGGTTGAGTGGGTCAGCGCCACCACACCATCGACGTGTGGAAAATCTTTCAGACCATCGCCGCGAAACGCCTCTGCAATGTATTTCGAGACCGTCGCCGAGCAATTCACCGTCGCAATAATGCCGATGTAATTGCGGGTTGCTACCCGTCCATCGGCGCGCACGATGCCCTGAAAGGTGGCCGGTTGCGGCGCTGGCACAGTTGCTTGATACGTCTCGCCAAACTGATAGCTGCGATCAAACTCCCGCACCTCCAGATTATGGACATGGACGTGTTCGCCAGGAGCAATGGCGCTGGTTGCAAATCCGATGATCTGGTTATAGCGGCGTACCGGGTCGCCCACATTGAGTGCCTGGGTGGCGACCTTGTGACCGGCGGGAATTGGCTGGGTACAGACAATATTTTCTGTCGGGATGGTGGTACCGCTATCGAGATCGCGTAAGGCGATCACGACGGCGTCATGTGGACTTAGTCGGATCGATGATGTGGTGTCGGAGGACATAGTGTTCCTAAGGGGTAAGATTTACGCAGACCTATGCAGTTAACAACCCGTTCGGACTGAGTAGCGAAGCGTATCGAAGATGTACTTACGGTTAGTGCTGACTTCGATACGCCCTTGAGGGCTACTCAGTTCGAACGGATATCCGATATTTTGCGCAAGTTCAAAGTGGATGAGAATGCAGGCCTAACGATCAAATCAGCTTGCGCTGTGCTAAGTTTTTCATCAGTGCAGAAATGCCGAAAGTCCATGGTGAAATAGCGTCACAGAAATTGACGCGATTGACCAGTCCTCCCAATGTTGGCGTCGTCACGCTGACGATGTCGCCCACCAGATGGGTGAATCCTTGGCCCGGTGCGAGACGATCATCGGTCGGTGCGAACATGGTGCCAAGAAACAGCATCAACCCGTCCGGATACTGGTGGTTCGGGCCTGCTGCATGCAGGACTAAATCGAGCGGATCGCGGCTGATCATGGACATCGAACTTTTGCCATGCATCACAAAATCATCACGTCCATCGACGCGCATGGAAAGATCACAGCCTCTGACATCGGCGATGGTGAAATGCGCGTCGAACAACCGGATAAACGGACCGATGGCGCAGGAACCGTTGTTGTCTTTGGCCTTGCCCAGCAGCAACGCACTGCGTCCCTCAAAATCGCGCAGGTTCACGTCATTGCCCAGCGTTGCACCAACGGTCTGGCCCCGACTATTGACGGCCAATACAATTTCCGGCTCCGGGTTATTCCATTCTGACTTGGGATGAATCCCGACTTCAGCGCCTATGCCGACCGCTGACAACGGTTGCGATTTGGTGAAGATTTCAGCGTCAGGGCCAATGCCGACTTCCAGATATTGGGACCAGACGCCTTGTTTGATCAACGCCTCTTTCAGACGCATCGCGTCGTCCGAGCCTGGTTTAACGCTGGAGAGATTGTCGCCAATGATGGCC
Source organism: Glaciimonas sp. GG7 (assembly GCF_052976905.1). Taxonomy (NCBI): domain Bacteria; kingdom Pseudomonadati; phylum Pseudomonadota; class Betaproteobacteria; order Burkholderiales; family Oxalobacteraceae; genus Glaciimonas; species Glaciimonas sp. GG7. The sequence continues at coordinate 13,791 of NZ_JBRIIQ010000021.1, forward strand.
ACAATTGAGGCCCGGATGGCTTCGGATTTGGAGGCGTCACCGCGTGCCTGCTCTTCAATGACGCGCTCTAACATGCTGGACACGAAGGTCACGCCGCTGGCTTTGATGGCCTGTAAATCGCAGGGGGCGAGAAACCACGGCGCGTTGATATCCTGCGTATCGTGCGCTGAGTTAGTCAGCACATCTTGCAGCGCCGCCAGCCGCGGTAACGTCCCGGCGCGGGCGATGGCGTCGACCGGATTGTCCATCTCCAATAGCGCACTGGCCGTTGCCGCCACAGCTGACAGATCGTAGACCCCATCAGCACGGATACTCACCAATACAGGACCATTGACAGCCGGAGACCAGATGCGGCCTACGAGTACAGCACGGTCAAGGTCGTCAGGCAGGCAGGCGGCAATGTTCAAGCGATTTTTCATGGTGTTGCTTTCTCAAATAAATGATCCTGACGGGAAGATTACAGCCGAATACCCGACGCCGTATCAAATAAATGCAATTTTTCTGCAGCACAGGTCAAACCGATCACTTCGCCCACTTTTGCGGTCGCGCGCTCATGCAGCACGACGATGACTTCTTGCCCGTTCACGGTGCAAATTAACTGCGTGTCGGCCCCGGTGAATTCGGTGATGTTGACTTGCGCAGAGATCGAACCCGGACTGCCGATTGGCACGACCCGGAAATCCTCGGGACGAATGCCGACAGTGATGTTTGCCGCATCCTCGATACGCACATTGATCGGCATAGCCAGCCGGGCGTTAAACTCGGCGTCAAAATTAACGGCCCCATTTTGTACCGTGCCGGTAAGCAAATTCATCGACGGTGAGCCGATAAAAGCCGCCACAAACGTATTGATCGGGCGATCGTAGAGTTCGGTCGGACTGCCCATTTGCTCGACCAAGCCATCGCGCAGAACGACGATACGGTCGGCCATGGTCATGGCTTCGACCTGATCATGCGTGACATAGATCGAGGTCGTGCCGAGGCGTTGATGCAGCGCGCGAATCTCGGTACGCATCTGCACCCGCAACTTGGCGTCCAGATTGGAGAGCGGCTCGTCAAACAAAAACACTTCCGGATTACGCACCATGGCGCGCCCCATCGCCACACGCTGACGCTGACCGCCCAACAATTCACGTGGCAGGCGCGTGAGCAATTTATCGAGTCCTAACGTTTTTGCCGCCGCCGCGACTTTGCTGCGGATCATCTCGGGTGCAGTTTTGGAGATCATCAGACCAAAACCCATATTGCGCTCAACCGACATATGCGGATACAGCGCATAACTTTGAAACACCATGGAGACGTTGCGATTCTTGGCCGGGACGTCATTGATCACGCGTTCGCCCAGCATGATGGTCCCGGAGGTTGGCGAGTCAAGGCCTGCCACCATGCGTAGCAAGGTCGATTTTCCACAACCACTGGGGCCGACAAAGACGGCGAACTCGCCATGCGGGATGGCGATATCGACGCCGCGAATAATCGATGTTTTACCAAAATCCTTGCGGATGTTGTGAAGGGTAACTGAAGACATGTGAGGCCTATGATCCTTTGACGCCACCGGCGGTTAGTCCGCCGACGATTTCTTTTTGAATGAAAAGTGTGAGCAATAACACTGGTAACGTCACCAACAAGGCCGCAGCGGCTAACGGCCCCCATGCGATTTGTTCGAAGGTCAGGACGTTGTAGATGGCGACCGGCAAGGTGCGGGTTTCCCGGCCCGCTAACACCGCACCGAAGACAAAGTTATTCCAGGAGAAGATAAACGCCAGAATCGCCGCGACCATAATGCCCGGGCGCGCCAACGGCATGGCGACATGCCAGAAGCTTTGCCATGTCGTGCAACCGTCCATGGTGGCCGCTTCTTCCAGCTCACGCGGTAGGGTCTCAAAATAACCGGCGATGATATACACCGAAATCGGCAAGGTGATGACCATGTGGGTGATTACGATCGGCACTAAGGTCCCGGTCAAGCCCAGAAACTGGAACACGGTAAACAAGGGAATCAAAAAACTGATCGCCGGTGTCATGCGCGCAACCATGATGGTCAGCAGCATCTTTCTGGCCTTCATGCGTGTGATCCCGTAGGCGGCAGGCACGCCGACGGTGATAGCAATCAGAGTGGCGCTGCCGGAGACGATCACGCTATTGAGAAAATAGCTAAAGAACGGGCCGCCATTGAAGACCGCAATGAAATTCGCAAATGTTGGCGCGGTCGGGATGAATACAGGCGGATAGGCGAGGGTATCGACTTCGTTCTTCAGTGATAACGATAACATCCACAAAAACACCGAAATGGCTGGTGAGACGATTAACAGCACCAAAATGCCGAATCCGATTTTTTCAATGATTTTTTTCATGAATCGGACCATTTCGAACGTTCACGTAACCAGAACAGCGTCATCGACAGTGCGACGACCAGCACAAAAAATACCACGACGACGGCGGACGCTTTGCCGATCTGATAGAACGAAAACGCTTGCAGATACAGGTAAAGATTAATCGTTTCGGACGCCGTGCCGGGGCCGCCTTGCGTGATGACGTAAATGGTGTCGAAGGTTTTGAGTGCATCGATCAGGCGCACCACAGCAGCCACCATGATGAACGGCAGCACCATTGGAAACGTGATGTAACGGAATACTTGCCAGGACGACGCACCTTCCAGATGCGCGGCTTCAAACGGATCGCTCGGCAACGAGGCCAGGCCGCCCAGTACGATCAACATCACCAGCGGACTCCACTGCCAGACATCGACCATCACCAGACAGGGAATCGCCAGACTCGATGAATAGACCCACTCCGACGGCGCAATGCCGATGAGCGACAGCAGGTAATTGAGCACCCCTTGTTGCGGATGAAACATCATGGTCCAGACCAGTGAAATGGCAACCGGCGTTGCCATCATCGGCAGCAAAAACATGCCGCGCACCAAGCCGCGCAATGGAAATTTTCGATTGAAGATCAGGGCTGCAAAGGTGCCGAATATCAGCGGCAGAATCACCGCCAGCGCCGTAAAGTACAAGGTATGCAGAATCGCTTGCATGAAGCGCAGGTCGTGCGCCAGTTCAGCGTAATTACCCAGACCGATAAAGGTAGATGGTGAGCCAATTTTGTAATCGAACAGACTCATCCAAAGGGTAAAGCCCCAGGGAAAAATGATAATCGCCAGCAGCACGATCATCGCTGGTAAGACGAACCAGACGAAGGGCGAGATTTTTTTTCGCATCAGTTTCAGGGGGCGCGATGGCGAGTGGTCAAGTTCACCAGTGGCAGAGAGCGTGTTGGGCATGTTGTGTATGTTCCGGGTGAAAAAGCCGTGCGTTGCATGAACGCACGGCTTTTCAGTTAAGACTTGTAACCGCTTTTAGTGAGCACTGGCTGAAACTCCAGCGTTGCACGCTTGAGTTCAGTGGCGACATCGGCGCCGCCCAGCATATTGGTCAATGCGATGCCGTAGACATCCCGGAACTCATTAACCGGCTCGATGATCGGCAAAATCGGTGTACTGCGCTTGATCGCGCCCGACACCGCTGCCAGCCATGCGGCAGGTAGTTTTTGGCTGGCCACGACTTCCTTGTTGGCGTAAGGCGAACTGCGGGCAGGTGCACCCGCGCCGGTCGATAACATGCGCGCTTGCATGACTTTGCCAGTCGCCCACATGGTGTAGAGCCATGCTGCGTCTTTGTTTTGCGAGAATGTTGATACGCCCAAGCCGTCGCCGGTCAGGCCGGAAATCTGACCCGCCGGACCGGCTGGCATTTCTGCATAGCCAACCTTGCCGACCACTTTGGATTTGGTCGGATCTTCCAGCGGCGGTGCAAAGCCACTGCCATCGATCCACATGGCCGCGCGCCCCTGCAAGAACAAACTTTGCGCTTCGTTCCAGTTAAAGCCTGCGACGCCAGCCGGGCCGGTATTTTTGAGCAGATCGCGATACAGTTTGCCTGCCGCGATACCGGCTGGTGAATCGGTGAGCAACTTACCGTCGGCATCGATAAACGTGCCGCCGTAACCGAGGAAGAAAGAAGTCCACAGCAAGACGTTGGCATTCTTCACACCACGCCCGACCATGCCTACGACGCCTTTTGCCGGATCATGCAGCTTGATCGCTGCGTTGGTCAGTTCGGCGAAGGTTTTCGGCACGGCGATATTATTGGCGGCGAATAATTCTTTGTTGTAGTACAGAATCCACGGGTCAAGGTTCAACGGCAGCGTGTCGATACGGCCATCGCTTTGGGTGGCATAAGCAATTCCGCCGGTGGAGAAATCCTTGAAATCGAAATTGGATGGGGCTTTGGCAAAATACGGGCGCAAGTCTTCTAACCATTTGGCCTTGGCAAACTGCTTTTTCTGGGCCTGATAACTCATATGCACCACGTCAAAACTGGTGCGGCCGGAATTGAATTCGATCACCGTTTTCTGGCGTGATTGCTGTTCTGGCACCTGCTCTGAGCCGACCGTGATACCGGTCAGTGCTTCGAATTCTTTTTCATACTTTTGCAGCAGTTCGCCACGCGGATTCTTGATCAGATGCACTTCAAGTTTTTTGCCAGCGGCGCGTTTCCAGTCGAACTCCTGCGCCCACACGCCAGGCAGCATGCCGATCATGCCTAAGGCTGAGGTGGCCTGCAGGATGCGACGACGCTGAAGGTTGGCTTTTTGATCCATTTTGTCTCCTTACTATGATTGTTTATTATATTTGTTGCGCGACTATATGCTCATCTATATGGTCGCGGGGTCTATTTCAAAACTTCTGTAACTTGCCACTACTTGCGCTGCTGCATCCGCATCCAGCTGCGACATCGGCGGGCGCACTCTTAGCCATGCCGAATCATTTTTTTGCTCGGCCAGCACAATCTTGAAAATCGATACAAACGAATGCTGTCCGATCAGGCTCAGGAGCTGACCGATTAGCGCTGTGTCGTGTGGTGATACGTGCGCTGGATGATCAATCACACGCTTGATCAGTCGCGGTGCCAGATTCGCTAATCCGCATACCGATCCTGCCCCGCCGACTTGCATCGCAGTGGCGATGTGCTCTTCAGCGCCGACAAATACCTGCAATGTTGGGAAATCCTTAATCAATTCCAAGGCGTGTTCCAGATTGCCAGCACTGTCCTTGACCCCAATAATTTGCGTTGGATAGCGCTCGACCAAGGCATGGATGATGGTCGCGGTGAAGTGGATGCCGGAGAGTTGCGGGATGTGATACAGGATCACCGACAGCAGAGGATCATTGACCGCATCGATCACTTCGGCAACCGAGGCGATGATGCCTTGCTTAGTCGGGTTACGAAAAAAGAACGGCGGCAATATCAACACGGCGGCGACTTTATGCGCCGCTGCATGTCTGGTCAGCGTGATCTGGTCCACATTGGAGGCCGCAGTCGTGCAGACGATCATGCGCGCGGCCGGAACACCTGCGGCGATCAAGGCGTCGGTGAAGGCCATGCGCTCAGCGACCGAGAACGATGCGCCTTCGCCGGTTGTACCAAAGAGCGTAATGCCATCGGTACCGGCGGCCAATAATGATTTTGCATGGGCGATGCCGCGTTCAGCGTCCAGCGTCAGGTCGGCCGCCAATGGGGTCATGAGGGCAGGCCACAGACCATGTAATGTTGGAGTCAAAATTTTTCCTTTAAAGGTGCTGCCGAGAGGGGCGATGCCGGAGCGCTAATGGGGTGCATAAGCCGGGAGATGCTGTATTTTTCGCTTGGTTTTTCAAGGCACAGGGATTACAGATATCTTTTTTGTTTCTTTATTTTGCGCATATCTGCAAGCTTTGCTGAAATCCGAACGATCAATGATTGCAGTCTAACATGTTGGTTGTAAATGTGTTGGTTGTAAATGATTTGTTTATTTTTCTTACAAATATTGCGGTCTGCATTGTTGGCTCAGACCTTTCAGACGCGGTCAAAGTGCGTGTGGTCAAGTGAGGGTTGTGCTTGGTGTGACTGGAAAGACGCGCCGAGGCAAAGAGAGTCTTGGGAGGCTGGTTGCCAGCGCTGTGAGGAAGGGCGGAGGAGATAATAGTCTGACAAGCTTAAGTCAGAATAATGCGCTATGAGCGTGTCTTGTCTTTAATAATAGAAATGTTATGACATGTTATCTAAATTCGATAACCTTACATAAGCTACTTATAAATGGATTTCGATATCGTCAACCGAAGCCAAGACGATCTAAGTCTCACCGTTACCATCACTCAGTAGCAATAACACCTTTCTTCAGAATCACATTGCCGTACTTGCGTAATTCTCCGGTTTGCACAATGGCAAATGCGGCGGTTGCCCGTTGGTAAAACGCTTCTCGGGATAAGCTGGCGACAGGGCGGGCGTCGTACTGACCGACCACGTTGCGAATCTCATCAAGAGCCGGAACCGTGCCGAGCGGATTGCCGACGATTTCCATCGTCCATCCCGGTTCGGGCACAAAGTCATCGATAGGAAACAGGCTCAATACGGCCTGTACAACCGGGGGCGTTGCAATGCCCGGAATAATCACTAATCTGCGCGCCATCGATGTTGCCGGGAAATTGGCGTCAACAATCGCAATTTCATCGCCGTGGCCCATAGCGGCTAACGCGTGCAACAGGTCTGGGGTGAGAAGGGGGGAGATGGATTTCAGCATGGGGATACCTCGGGTTGGAGAAGCTGACATGTTACCAATAACGGTTACTTTGTAAAGCACAGGATTAGCCGCTGATTGAGCTATGAACATTCATCACACTTGCAGTTGGTGCCGTCTGTCATTGTTCCAGAGGAACAAAACGTTTTGATTAATCCCTTGCATGCAGATACCAAAGCCATCACGGTCACCAAACTTCGGAAATGGCTTTACGACCCAAGAATGGGCTAATTCAATAGAGAGGTTAGTCGCATAGGCAAGTAACTGCCTATGCGTTAAAGGATAATGCTCGGTAGCGTCACAGCTACTAGCAAGCCGCTGCCGCCGGGCGCATCGCCCAAGAAGATTTTTCCGCCATGCTGTTGCGCCACCGATTGCGCGATCGCCAGTCCCAGGCCACTGCCGGATTCGCTCTGGTCGGGTGCCCGGAAAAAACGGTCGAACACACGCTCGCGCAACGCTTTTGGAATGCCGGGGCCCTGATCTGCGACATGCAGTACGGCTTGTGCGCCGACTCGGGTGAGGCTGACGGTGACGATACCGTTTTCCGGGCTGAACTTGACTGCATTTTCAACCAGATTAGCGATCAGGGATTCGAGGCCTTCACGCCGCCCCATGATCCATATCGGCTGTTGCGCGAGCAGTTCCAGTTCGATGTTGCGCGCCAATCCTAGTGCCGACAGTACCGCCAGCCGATCCTGCAGCAGGATATGCAGTGCTAGTCGATCCATTCCGATCTGGCCGGTCGCCTCGCTGCGCATCATTTGCAGCAACTGGCTCACCAGCCGTGTGGCGCGGTCACTGCTGTTGATAATGCCGTTGAGCAGGCTGCGCTGCGCTACGTTGTGTTGCTGCTGCTGTAGCGCTTCGACATTGATGCGCATCGCCGCCAGTGGAGTGCGCAGTTCATGCGCGGCGTCGGCGATGAAACTGCGTTCACGCAACGCGCTTTCTTCGACGCGTCCCAGCAGCATATTGATATTGTCGACCATCGACCGCAGTTCCAGATGCTTGGGTTTGATGGAGAGCGGCGTCAAATCCTGCGGACCGCGCTCGGCCACTTCGCGCGCGACCCGGGTCCAGGGCTTCAAACCGATACGGATCGACAACCAGGCTGGCAATATGAGGAATGGCAGGGCGAGTATCAACGGGATCAGGTAATAGCCACGCTGGTTGATCACCAGAAAATAGCCAACCGGATCCTTAGGCTCGGCCAGAGTCACACGCGTATCTGTCTTTGTCGATTGCCGCGATCTTGTATACCAGTGCATACCGTCGATATCGATCTTTTCGATCTCATTGAGCTTAGTGCTGTGTAAACTGGCAGGTACATGCTCGGATCGATAAATGATCTTGCCGCCCTGGATAATGACGACGCCCGGCCCGATTTCCAGCAGGCCTGGATTTTTTTCTGGCTCAGGATCATATGCGTATTGCAGCATGCGATCGACGTTACGAATGAGCGTATCGCGACGATCCGGCTGATCGGCCAGCGAATCGGCGGCCGTTATGAACGCATCGTAGATGCTGTCGGTGTGCAGAAGACCTCTGTCGTGATGGCCGTCATAAATGACAAAGGCGACAAGCAAGCTCCATAACACCGTCAGCAGCAGCATTTGCCCCAGTAGCATGCGACGCATCAATGTCGGCTGCAGCAGCCGTTTCCATATACGCGTTCTCATGTCGGATCAGCGCGGCGGTCGGTATGGCGTTCGATGACATAACCGACACCGCGCACGGTGCGGATATAACCATCGCCGATTTTGCGTCGCAAATTAGCCATATGGACATCGAGTGTATTACTGGCGTTCGATTGCCCGCCCGGTAGGGCGATTTCTTCGAGGATGCGCCGTGTCACTACGCGGTCGCTGCGTACTAGCAGGGTTTTTAACAAGGCGTATTCGCTCGCGGTCAGCTCGATTGGATTGCCGTCGAGACTCACGCGTCGGGTCAGTGCATGCAGGCTCAGGCCGCGCAATTCGACTGTTTCACCATCGAAGCCGTAGCTGCGTCTGCCCAGCGCGCGTATCCGTGAGAGCAGTTCGGCCAGCATGAATGGTTTGACCAGGTAATCGTCGGCACCGCTGTCGAGGCCGCGCAGGCGGTCGGCCAGGGTGTCGCGTGCACTCAGGATCAGCACCGGCAGCCCGTTTTTTTCCCGGCGGATGCGCGCCAGCAGATTGAGACCGTCGCCGTCGGGCAGGTTTAAATCCAGCAGCACCAGATCGCAGGTGTCGCTATCGAGCACGCGCACGGCGTCGTCTAAGCGGCGTACCCAGACTATTTCCATGCCTTGGTCGGACAAGGCAATGCGCACGCCATTACCAAGGTCGAGGTCATCTTCAATTAACAGGATTTTCATAGGGTTGATTTAATCTAAAAACGGCAATCGTGCCGGTAGCGTGGTCACCCGACAGGTGACAGTATTTATTGTGCAAATATTTCATTTATACAATCACTTATAGATACCTTGAAGCGGTCAACTGCCGTTTTTAGATTTAACCACGACAACATGAAGACTCCCTGAAGAATTCGATTCTTCAGGGAGTCTTCATGTAAGCCTCAGATTTTCTTCAGATTGGTTCTGGATACTGTGAACAAGCCGATCCGGACCGCCTTTATGGTCGGACACGGCATTTAACTCACTTCAAGGAACGCTATGAGCAATCACTATATTCGCAACAAATGCAGCAGTTATCGCCTGTCGCAGCCGAAACGCAAGTCGGTCTTTCTGCTGTCATGCGTGGCCTCACTCTGTGGCGCGCTCTCTTTTGTGTCGGTCAACGCCCAAGCCGCAGAAGCGTCATCTGGTACGGCGGCTAAGGGCAACGCCTTCGTCGTCAGCGTCGGCGGAGGGCTCGTTACCCGTTACTCCGGATCGGACCAGCGCCAATTCTTTGGCGGCCTCTCGCTTGATTATGCAATGCAGAATGGTTTTTATGCCAGCACTTCGCGCGGCATCGGTTATGGCAACACGATAGGCGCTTTTCATTACAGCACTGCACTGGGTTATCGTTCCGGCCGCGCTGAGAAAAATGCAAACGCTTACAGCAAAAACGGCAGCACCAAGTTACGCGGCATGGGTGATATCTCCGGCTCGGTCACCACCCTGCTGACGGCTGGCTATATGGTCGACAATTGGCTAGACCTGACCGTCATCGCCGAGATTCCACTGTCGCAACGTCAGAACGGCAGCAGCTATCACTTCAATGCGAGAGGTAAGGTGTTCTCCGACAGCAGCAATTCCGTCACGTTAGGTGTCACGGCTAGTGTTGCCGATTCAAAATATGCGCAAACCTATTATGGCGTCACCGCGCAACAGTCGGCCGCATCCGGGTACGCAGCCTACAAACCGAAAGCCGGTCTGTATGAATCCCGCGCCGACTTGACCTGGACACATCAATTCAACCCGCGGTGGAGCGTCGATACAACGGTCGGCGTCGTCAGTCTTACCCGCGATGTCGGCAAGAGCCCGATTGTTGTGCGCAAGACCTCCCCGGTCGCTGGCGTAACAGTCAATTACACCTTTTAAATCGCCTGATTTTGAGGACACCCTTTCGAAGGAAACAATGAATGATTTGATCTTAATTACTGGTGCGACCGGCTTTCTCGGCGGCGCGGTAGCGGTAGATGCCATGCAGCGCGGCCTGACAAAACGGCTGCTGTTGCTAGCTAGGGGTAGCGATCCGGAATCCGCCATGGCGCGTTTGCGCACCAACCTTCTGGCACTGGGCGCAAGCGATGCCGACTTAGCGCAACTGAGTTTGCAGCAGATTCTGAACTGCGATCTCAATACCTTGTCCGGTGTCGGCAGCGACCTGCGGCTCGAGCAGGTCGCGCAGGTGATTCATTGCGCGGCGCTGGCGACATTTTCCGCGCATCCGGCCCTGTATCAGGTGAACGTCGACGGCACGATGGCGCTCGCTACATTGATGTATGGTCGGCCCGCGCTGAAGCGCTTTATCTATGTCGGCACCGCAATGGCATGCGGCGAGCAAAGTACGGTTCAGCGTCATATCAAGGAGCGCCATCTGGCCTGCGCCACCAAAGACGCGCATGTGGTGCCGTATACGTATAGCAAGGCGCTGGCCGAAACGCTGCTCATGGAACGCTTTCCCGATCTGCCGCTGGTGCTGGCGCGACCCTCTATCATCGTCGGCCATACCCGTCTCGGATGCGCGCCTTCGCAAAGTATTTTCTGGGTATTTCGGGTCTGGCAGCTATTGGGCGTAACAACGGCTTCGATGGGTGACCGCATCGATGTCGTGCCGGTGGACTGGTGCGCGAGTGCCTTAGTCGACCTGGCGCTCAAAGAGAGCTTGTCGCATTCTGTCTTCCATCTCTCCGCAGGCGTTCAATCGAGCAAGACCTTTTGGCACATCGACCGGGCGTTGACGGTGGGGGGAAGCGGGAGGACCGGCGACTATGATTATGAGCATATCGATCCAGAGCATATGGAGCGGCTGCTGCCGTCGATCCGGATGCGGCTACCCGACTGCAATGCGCGCTTGCTGGTGCGTGCCTTGAAACTGTACGGGGAGTTTGCCCGGCTCGGCTATGTGTTTGACAACCGGCACTTGCTGGCCGAAGGCGTCAGCGCTGCACCTCCCTTTACGACGTATGCCGCGCGTTGCGTCACCAGTACGGTTGGGATACCGATTCAATCGCAAATGATGTGCGACTTTAAATAGAGCGAAATAGGTCGCTTTCGATATCGTATCAATAAGCTAGGTTGATGGGATTGAATCGTCATGACCCTTTGCTGTATCCCGTGACTTGGCAGTTCTGAACAAAGGGTTGAAATTTTTTCGGTTACTCTTTATTGGAATTCGCGGCTTTAATAAAAGACAAGGATGAAATATGAACGCGCCATTAATCAATTTATACCGTCACGCTGAAGATTATTTTTTCAAAGGCATTTCGTCTAAATTCCTGGATCTGGAAGATGGTGCGCATGCCTATATGACGGGTGAAGCCGGACTAAATTTTATTTATATTACAAGGCAGACAAATGCTCTCGATAAAATTTTAATCAAAGGAAAGCAGTTTTACGAACAGGACGATCTTTCATTTTCCGTCATCGTCCCAGAAAAATTGTGCACCCCTCAAATCGCAGGTGTTTTAAATACCATGGGTTATGCACAGACAGAGAAATCCGTTTCTATGGTGTTGAATCTAGATAAATTTGTCATCGATAAAACCGCTAATGTTGATGCCCGAACAATAATCAAAGCCAATGATGATCAATTAAACGACTGGATCATGCCTTTGATGGGGGCGTTTGAATCTACTTTTGAAACAAGTTTGCGCTATGCCGGCAGGCATGTAAGTGCTTTAAAAAATAATATGCATCTTTCCCATTTCAGCTTGTACCAGCAAGGAAAACCAGTCGCATCAATTACCCTGTCAATGAGTGATGGTATCGCCCGGATTGACGATGTAGGAACGTTACCTGCGCTTCAGGGAAAAGGGTATGCAACGCAGCTTATAAAATATGCCTTATCCGAGGCGAAAATATCAGGTGCGCAATATTGTTTTTTGGAAGCATCCGATGCTGGCCTTGGGATCTATACAAAATTGGGATTTGAGCCGCTGTTTGAGAATAATGTTTATTCGGGTAAGGCATGCGTTGTGCGTTGATGGACTTCTCCTCCGAACGTGATGCAAGCTGATCATTGGAAATGTGGGATTGATTTGCGCAGGTAGTTTTTAGAAGTCACTTTCAACGATACGTAAAAAAGCCAACCTTAACGGTTGGCTTTTTTATCTCTGCAGGGCAGTGCTACGAAAATTACCCTACCTGTGGCACTACTTTTTCATTTTTCGTGCCATTCGACACATCAAACATCAATATTCCCAGCCTGCAAAGCATTCAACTCAATAAACGCCCGCCGTGGTTCAACGTCATCTCCCATCAACGTCATAAATATCTGATCCGCAGCAATTGCGTCATCAATCTGCACTTTCAACAAACGGCGCACGGTTGGGTCCATGGTAGTTTCCCATAGTTGGCTTGGGTTCATCTCGCCCAATCCTTTATAGCGCTGTTTGCTGACACCGCGTTCGGCTTCGTCGCGTAGCCATGCCATTGCCTGATGAAAATCGGTGATGGCGAATTCTTTGACTTTTTCACCGGTGCCGCGCCGGACCATGGCACCGGGGCCGATCAAGCCTTTGAAGGTGGCGGCGGCGTTGCTGAGGACTTTGTAGTCGGAGCTGGCGGCGAAGTCGCTGTCGATGACGCTGGCTTTGATGTTGCCGTGGTACATCCGCTGGATGCGTAGCTGATGTTTTTCGGTCAGCTCATCGGATTTGACGATGACGTTGACTGCCGGGTCGCCGATTTCTTTGGTGAGCGCCTGGGCTGATATTTCGGCGTTTTCCAGCGTGTCCATTTGCAGGGTGACGCCGGTCATGATGGCGGTCAGGGCTGCGCCGTCGATGGCGCGGGTGAGGCGCGTGATGATGGCGTTGGCGGTATTGTATTGACGTACCAGTTCGGTCAGGGCGGGTCCGCTGATCGGGTCGGTGCCGGTGCTTGGGATGAGGGAGGCGTCGTTGAGGGCGACTTGCATCATGTATTGGACTTCTTCGACGTCATCTTTGAGATAGCGCTCGTCCTTGCCGTGCTTGACTTTGTAGAGTGGCGGTTGGGCGATGTAGATGTGGCCGCGTTCAACCAGTTGTGGCATCTGGCGATAGAACAGGGTCAGCAGCAGGGTGCGGATGTGGGCGCCGTCGACGTCGGCGTCGGTCATGATGATGATGCGGTGATAACGCAGTTTGTCGGCGTTGAATTCGTCGGGGCCGATGCTGGTGCCGAGGGTGGCGATCAGGGTGGTGATCTGCTCGGACGAGAGCATTTTTTCGAAGCGGGCTTTTTCGACGTTGAGGACTTTACCGCGCAGGGGCAGAATCGCCTGGAATTTACGGTCGCGGCCCTGTTTGGCGGAGCCGCCCGCTGAGTCTCCCTCGACGATATACAGCTCGCATAGTGCGGGGTCTTTTTCCTGGCAATCGGCTAATTTTGACGAGAGGCCGAGGCCGTCCATGACGCCTTTGCGGCGCGTGAGTTCACGCGCTTTGCGGGCGGCGTCGCGGGCGCGAGCGGCTTCGACGATTTTGCCGCAGATGATTTTGGCGTCGTTTGGTCGTTCTTGCAGATAGTCGTTGAGCGTACGGGCGACGATTTCTTCTACCGGCAGGCGCACTTCGCTGGAGACCAGTTTGTCTTTGGTTTGCGAGCTGAATTTTGGCTCGGGGACTTTGACCGATAGCACGCAAGTGAGGCCTTCGCGCATGTCGTCGCCGCTGGTTTCGACTTTGGCGCGTTTGGCGAAATCGTGTTCTTCGATGTATTTGTTGAGCACCCGCGTCATGGCCGCGCGCAGGCCGGTGAGGTGGGTGCCGCCGTCGCGTTGCGGGATGTTATTGGTGAAGCATAAAACTTGTTCGTTGTAGGCGTCGTTCCATTGCATGGAGACGTCTACTGTGACGCCTTCTTTTTCGCCGGTGGCCTGGAAAATGGTCGGGTGTAAGACGCTTTTGTTTTTGTTGATGTATTCGACGAAGCCGCGGGTGCCTCCTTCGAAGGCGAACATTTCTTCTTTGCCGGTGCGTTGATCGCTGAGTTTGATGCGTACGCCGTTGTTAAGGAAGGATAGTTCGCGGATGCGTTTGGCGAGGATTTCGTAATGGAATTCGACGTGGGTGAAAATTTCTTCGTCGGCCCAGAAGTGGACTTCGGTGCCGCGCTTGTCAGTGTCGCCGATGACTTTGATGGGCGAGACGATCATGCCGTTGACGGTTTCGATCTGGCGTTCTTGTGGGACGCCGCGCACGAATTCCATGTAATGGACTTTGCCATCGCGACGGATGGTGAGCTTTAATAATTTGGATAAACCATTGACGCAAGAGACGCCCACGCCATGCAAACCGCCGGAGACTTTGTAGGAGTTTTGATCGAATTTACCACCTGCGTGCAGCTCGGTCATGACGATTTCTGCGGCGCTGCGTTTAGGCTCGTGCTTGTCGTCGAACTTGATCCCGGTGGGGACGCCGCGGCCATTGTCGGTGACCGAGATGGAGTTGTCGGAGTGGATCGTGACGTTGATCTCGGTGCAATGACCAGCTAACGATTCATCGATGGAGTTATCGAGGACTTCGAATACTAAATGATGCAGGCCGGTTCCGTCTGAGGTGTCGCCGATGTACATCCCCGGACGCTTTCGAACTGCTTCCAGACCTTCGAGTATCTGAATGGAGGACGCACCGTAGGTATCGACTGGCGCTGGTACTGGCGGTTGATTGGTGTTGTCTTGAGGGATTGATGACATGGCTACCTTAAGTTCTAAAAAACATGAATCCAAGCCGAAATCCGCATTTTGTGCAGATTTCTTAGATGCGGCAAAGGGGCCTAAGCCCCTATTTCACGACACTGCTTTGACGATTTATTACTAGCTATTTAATGCATATTTCGTATTACGTGTTACGTATCACGAAATTGCTCAATGACAGAGTTTTAATGAAAACTCAAATCCGCATCGGCATCACAACGTATTTAAAGTCCGGGTTTTCAGGCACGGTGATCAATGCCGATGAATTGGCGTCGCCCAAGGCGATATTGACGTTGTCGCCTTTTAAATTGTTGAGCACGTCGAGCAAATAGGTGACGTTAAAACCGATGTCTACGCTGTCGCCGCCGTAATCGATTTCGAGCTCTTCAATCGCCTCTTCCTGATCGGCATTGGTGGAGTTGATTTTGAGGCTGCCTGGCGTAACGACCCAACGCACGCCTTTGAATTTATCGCTGGTCATGATGGCGGCGCGCTGCAATGAGCGCAGCAGACGATCCCGGCCGATAGTGAAATCGTTTTTGTAGCCCTTAGGGACCACCCGGGTGTAATCAGGGAATTTGCCTTCAACCAGTTTTGAAATCAGCTCAATATCGGCAAACGTGAGTTTGACTTGATTGTTGGCGATTTCGAGTTGGACCGGCTCGTCGGTTTCGTCTAGCAGGCGTTGCAGTTCGATGATGGTCTTGCGCGGAATGATGACTTCCTGGCGCACGAACTCTTGCTCTGTTGCGACCTGGCAAAATGCCAGACGGTGACCGTCGGTTGCGACGGCGATGACGTTGTTGCCGTCGAGTACCAGTAGCAGACCGTTGAGGTAATACCGAATGTCCTGTTGCGCCATCGAAAAATGGACCATGTTGAACAAATGCTTGAGGGTCTTTTGCGGCAGCGTGACGGTGGCGTTGTAATGCTCGGCTTGCGCGACTGTCGGGAATTCTTCGGCGGCCAATGTTTGCAGTGCAAAACGCGATTTGCCGGATTGCACCGTCATGCGTTTGTTGCTTAATGTCAGTGAGACTTCGCCCGATTCTGGCAAGGCGCGCAGAATATCGAGGAGCTTACGCGCCGCGACCGTGGTGGCGGCAATTTCGGCGCCACTGCCGACCTGGGCTTTTGTCGTAATTTGTACTTCAATGTCGGTGGACAGAAAAGAGACGTTTTCGCCGTCCTTGCGTATGAGGATATTGGCCAAAATCGGCAATGTGTGCCGACGCTCGACAATACCGCTCACGATCTGCAGTGGCCGGAGAAGGGCATCTCGGTTGGTTTTGACCAATTGCATAGCTATATCCTTATTATCAAAATTTCAACAAAATCGCTTCGTTTTCGGCCATTTTTGAGTGACCTTGAATCAGTCTGTCAATGTAACTTATTTCGACTACTTCCGAATGACATTGGCAGCAAATCTACGGACGATTTACTGATTATTTATTACTTTTGAGCGGGCTTATATTTCCATCAGACAACCTGCGCAAATCTGGTGCAATTTTTAACGATACAAAAAACCACAATCTTGTTCTTGGCAGGATGACTGCCTTGGAGGTTATCCACAGGCAGGTAGGCAGGAGTGTGCGTTAAAACGTTACCCCTTTAAGGTTTGCTCCAAGACATGTAGTTCGTGATTGCATTCCGGATTTTTAGTACGGTCGCCAGCAATCTTGCGCACGGCATGCAATACCGTGGTGTGATCGCGGCCGCCAAATAACTCGCCGATCTCTGGCAGGCTTTTTTGGGTGAGTTCTTTGGCCAGATACATGGCAATCTGACGCGGCCGGGCAATATTCGCAGGCCGCTTTTTGGAATACATGTCGGCGACTTTGATATTGAAAAAATCGGCGACCGTTTTCTGGATATTTTCGACAGAAATTTGTCGATTTTGTACAGATAGCAAATCTTTGAGTGCGTCTTTTACGATATCAATCGTGATGTCTTTGCCATGAAACCGTGAGTACGCCAGGATTTTGCGCAACGCGCCTTCGAGCTCGCGCACGTTGGAGCGCAGATGTTTGGCGACAAAAAAAGCGACATCGTCGGAGAATGTGACGCCTTCGGATGCTGCTTTTTTCAGCAAAATGGCGACGCGCATTTCGAGTTCAGGTGGCTCAATGGCGACCGTTAAACCGGAGTCAAAACGAGAAATCAGGCGATCGTCCATACCGGTGATTTCTTTTGGATAGGTATCGCTGGTGATGATGATTTGTTTCTTTGCGGCAATTAAGGCTTCGAAGGCGTAAAAGAATTCTTCCTGTGTGCGGCTCTTGCCGCCAAAGAATTGAATATCATCAATGAGTAATAAATCGAGCGAATGGTAATAGCGTTTAAAGTCGTCAAATCCCTTGCGTTGGTAAGCGGTCACTACGTCGCGAACGTACTGTTCAGCATGGATGTAGCGAATTTTCGAGGAGGGATTGTCGGCCAGAAGCTGGTTGCCAATGGCATGGATTAAATGGGTTTTACCGAGGCCGACACCGCCGTACAAGAACAGCGGGTTATAGGACACGCCGGGATTATTGGCGACCTGAATCGCTGCGGCGCGGGCTAGCTGGTTGGCTTTTCCGGTGACAAAACTGCTAAAGCTCAATTCGGTGTTAATCCGCGACTGATCGCGTCGCGCTGTCACGGCGCTTGATTCTGCCTGGGATTCGGGCATGCGATCGTATTGGTTGCCGCCGCCCATGCCGCCATTTGGGAATGGTGCCGACATATTAGGACGCGCACCCTCTACCGCGACCGGCATGGTGGAAGTACTTGGCTTGCGAGCAACATTGGTGCGCGGGTCCAGCATAAACTGAACGTCTATTGGCATTTCCCAAAATTGTGATGCCAACGTTGTAATACGGCTGGCAAATTGCGTTTTTACCCAATCAAGCTTAAACCGGTTCGGTGCTGCAATGCGTAGCCGTCCATCCTCGTAATCGATGGGGGACAACGGTTTTATCCACGCACTAAATTGTTGAGGCGTCAACTCCTGCTCCAACTGGGCAGAGCAACTTTGCCAGAAATTTTCCATGAATCGTCTAAGTGAAACTAAGTGAAAGGATGTGGAAGGAAGATCATTGCGCGCCAGGTCGGGCTTGTCAGAAGCAACCTGCTACGTCTGCTGCGTGCCATGTGACGGCTTAAGCGCTGCTCTTGCCTACGGATGGCGATGTCAGTGTAGCGGGGGCTACAGACCTGATCGCGTGCACGCATGCCACATTAAGCCGCTATTCTACCCGTGCTGGCGAAAGTTATCCACAGGCTTGGCGTTTAATTGCCAGCGCGCGGAGGCGGCGGGGTGTGCATCGAAAATACGCTAAGTGATTGACAAGCGGGCCGGAAATGGGTTCTAATCCTCGGTTCACTATCCGTTGAATTGCGAAATTGCAATCTTGACTGCTCGAATTGCCTGCTCCGAACGCTGTATTAACACAGCACAAGGTTCGGACCAGATCGAACGGCAGGCAACGCGCAAAGTGTAAAGATCCGATTTCCGATTTATTTCTGCAAATTAGCGAGACCATAATGAAACGTACATATCAACCTTCCGTCGTGCGCCGTAAACGTACCCACGGCTTCCGCGCACGTATGGCAACCCGTGGCGGTCGCGCTGTGCTAAATGCACGTCGCGCCAAAGGCCGCAAACGTCTGGCAGCTTAATCCTTCGGGTATAGCTTGCGTGACAAAAAATGTGACAGAAAGTGTGAAAGAAGCAGGCGAGCCCTCAGCGATCTCTTTACCGAGTTCATCATTGGGTTTTCCCCGCGACCGACGCATCGTTAAAACGGATGAATTTTCATCCGTTTTTCGTTTGCGCCCGGTCTGTCGAACAGCCCATTTCGTTTTGTACACCCGCGTCAATCCATTGCCTGACGCCAAGGCACGATTGGGCGTTGTTGCTGCAAAACGATTAGCACCGCGGGCTGCCACGCGTAACGCCGTTAAACGGGTTACGCGTGAATTTTTTCGTCTGACGTCTTTGCCGCCTATCGACTGTATTGTCCGTTTATCGAAACCGGTAAACACCAAAGCAGGTCCGGCTACAACAGCACGCCTGAAGCGAGAATTGCGGAGTGAATTGATACAGTTATTCGCTTCACAACGCGTAGCGAAGCGCGTGTAATTGATGGACATGCTGATGGACGTGCAAACGATGGGCATATAATGCGCGTCTTAAGTATTTCCAAAAGTAGATGCGGAAAGCGATCATGAAAGCGACTTTACTGTTCCTGTTGCGCTGCTACAAATATGGAATAAGCCCGTTTCTGGGCCAGAACTGTCGGTTTTATCCTGGTTGCTCTGAGTATGCTGCCGAAGCAATTCAAACGCATGGCGCTGTAAAGGGGAGTTTTCTGGCAGCTTGTCGCCTTGGAAAGTGTCATCCCTGGCATGCCGGGGGCTTTGATCCGGTTCCGCCATCTTCTTCTGCATCCGTTGCATCCTCCGCCAAACCCTCTGCAACTTCCGCTGATCGATCATGCGGCTGCAGTCACACCTGAATCATAGAGAATTACTCTTATGGATATCAAACGTACCATCCTGTGGGTTGTATTTTCACTGTCGCTGTTATTCCTGTGGGATAACTGGCAACGCCATAACGGCAACGCCTCGATGTTTTTCCCGAGCGCGACGCCGACAGTGCCAGCCGCTGTTGCCGGAGCTGCGCCTGCTGCTGCCATTGGCGCGTCCAGTAGCGATGTACCGCAAGAGGCAAATATGTCTGGCGCTGCTGCGCCAGCGAGCGCGGTACCTGACACGGCAACGGCCTCCAAAGGCGAAACCATCACCATCACTACCGACGTCGTCAAAGCCGACATCGATACGGTCGGCGGTCAGTTAAAGCGGCTTGAGTTGCTAACGCAGCGCGATACAGTTGATCCGACTAAAAATCTGGTGTTGTTTGATTCCAGCGCAAAACGTATCTATCTGGCCGACACCGGCTTAATCGGTGGCAACTTCCCTAATCACAAAACGACGTTTGTCGCTGTACCGGGTGTACGCACGCTTGATAACGGCAAGCAAGTCCAATTGGTGCTGGAAGCCACACAGGGCGGCGTCAAGCTGACTAAGACCTTTACCTTCAAGCGCGGCGATTACGCAATTGATGTCAAGCACACGATTACCAATGAAAGCGGCGTACCGGTCACGCCTTCGCTCTACCTGCAACTGGTACGCGACGGTAACAAACCGGAAGGCGAACAACGCTTTGTGAGCACCTTTACCGGTGCAGCGGTCTACACCGACGCCAACAAGTTCCAGAAATTCACTTTCGATAAAGTAGAGAGCAATAAAGCCGATCACGCCACCAAAGCAAACGACGGCTGGTTCGCGATCATGCAGCACTATTTTGTCTCGGCCTTCATCCCGCAAGAAAATGCGCCGCGTGAAATTTTCACCAAAAAAGTCGCTACTAATCTCTACGCCGTCGGCAATATCCTGCCGCTGGGCACGATTGCACCGGGAGCCAGTGTCACGATGGATGCCCGTCTGTTCTCCGGTCCTGAAGAGTCCGCCGTACTCGAAGCCACCGCGCCAGGTCTGGAACTGGTCAAGGACTATGGCTGGTTGACCATCATCGCTAAACCGATTTTCTGGTTGATGACACAGATCCACAAAGTCCTCGGCAACTGGGGCTGGACCATCATCGCGCTGACGATCATGATCAAGCTGCTGTTCTTCCCATTGTCGGCCGCGAGCTATCGCAGCATGGCGAAGATGAAAAAAGTCACGCCGAAGATGACTGCGATTCGCGAACGTCATAAAGGCGAGCCGCAAAAGATGAATCAGGAAATGATGCAGCTCTACAAAACCGAGAAAATCAATCCACTCGGCGGCTGTCTCCCTATCGTGATTCAGATTCCGGTTTTCATCTCGCTGTATTGGGTTTTGCTGGCCAGCGTTGAAATGCGTAACGCCCCGTGGCTAGGCTGGATTCATGATTTGGCTGCACCGGACCCGTTCTACATTTTGCCGGTCGTCATGGCGATCTCGATGTTTATCCAGACCAAACTGAACCCGAAACCGCCTGATCCGATGCAAGCCAAGGTCATGATGTTCATGCCGCTGATTTTCTCGGTCATGTTCTTCTTCTTTCCATCAGGTCTTGTGCTGTACTGGATTACCAACAACGTGTTATCGATTGCGCAGCAGTGGGTGATTACTAAAAACATGGAAAAAGCAGCATAATTTCCGCGTTTTCCCGACTGTCGTGAAAAAGCCCGTGAATTAACATTCACGGGCTTTGTTGTTTGCGCAACGCACGATCCATCTACTATTAACAACGATCAACCGTAAAATCCATCTATGTCTCTCGATTCCTCCCCCATCGCAGCAATCGCCACAGCCCCTGGTCGTGGCGGCATCGGCGTCGTTCGCGTCTCTGGCAACCATCTCGGTCCGATTATTGAAGCGCTCTGCGGTCTTGCTGAAGAAAAACTGACACCACGTCACGCCACCTATTTGTCTTTCAAAAATATCGATGGCAGTATCATCGACCAAGGCCTTGCTCTCTATTTCAAGGGCCCGCATTCCTATACTGGCGAAGATGTCCTGGAGTTACAAGGCCACGGCGGCCCGGTCGTACTAAAAATGTTGCTGGCGCGCTGTCTGGAGGCCGGGCAAGACATGGGATTGCGCATGGCCGAGCCGGGCGAATTCACCCAACGCGCCTTTCTCAACGATAAACTCGATCTGGCGCAAGCCGAAGCCGTCGCCGACCTGATCGAAGCGTCAACAGAAGCTGCCGCTAAATCGGCCTCCGAATCGCTCTCCGGCGCGTTCTCCAAAGTCATCCACAGTCTGGTTGAGCAAGTCATCAATTTGCGCATGCTGGTTGAAGCGACGCTTGATTTTCCTGAAGAAGAAATCGATTTCCTCGAAAAATCTAACGCTCTGGGCCAATTAAAAAAAATCCGCAACACGCTCGATCATGTTTTCAGCCAAGCGGCACAAGGGGCGTTGCTACGCGACGGCCTCAATATCGTGCTGGCAGGCCAGCCCAACGTCGGCAAATCATCGCTATTGAACGCACTGGCTGGCTCCGACGTCGCGATCGTCACGCCTATCGCTGGCACCACGCGCGACAAAATCACCGAAACCATCCAGCTCGAAGGTATCCCGCTTAACATCATCGACACCGCCGGTATCCGCGATGCCGAAGACGCCCACGACGAAGTCGAGCGCATCGGGATTGAGCGCACCTGGGCCGCCGTCGCCAAAGCCGATGTCATCTTGCATATGCTCGACGCCAATCATGGCCCGGCATTAGCTGATGAAAAAATCCTCGCACGTTTCCCACACAACGCGCCCGTGATTCGGATCTGGAACAAAATCGACCAATCTGGCCATAAGGCAGCGGTCGATCTGATGGGCGATACAACGCACATTTATATCTCGGCAACAGACCATCTCGGCATCGATCTCTTGCGCACAGAACTATTGCGCATCGCTGGCTGGCAGCAAACCGGTGAATCGCGCTATCTGGCACGCGAGCGCCACTTAATCGCCCTTAAAGCCGCCCGCGAACACCTGCATATCGCCGCCGAACACGCCACGGTCGACAATCATGCCAGCGACCAATCACTGGATTTATTTGCCGAAGAGTTGCGACTGGCGCAAGATAAACTCAATAGCATCACTGGAGCGTTCACACCCGATGATTTATTGGGTGTGATTTTTTCGCGGTTTTGTATTGGAAAGTAGTTCACCGTTCGAGCGACGCATAGGGGCCAAATTTATCCTTCAGCAACAAAATAAAAAGCCACACGCATCGACCTGTCCCTGAACCTATTCACCCTTAACGTTGTCATGAATAGAACGATTTCTACGAAAGGCACAAAATGAAAAAATCTTATAGGGCTGTACTTGCCGTCCTCGTACTTTTATTAGCTGGCTGCGTGACCAACAATAATTTGCAACCGGTTGTCGTTAATCCGACACAATTTACGGTGACAGCGCACAGCTATGACGAGGTCTGGAAGGCCGCTATCCGTAGTGTGACGCGCAGTCTCACCATCGTTGATGATGATAAGCGTCAAGGCCGTATTCGCGCAGAAAGTAATATCGGGATGATGGGCGGCGGGGAAATCGTCAGCGTGACCATCTCGCCAGCAGGTCGCAATGCAGCGTCCTACACGATCGAAGTACAGAGTTTGCAACGCTCGAGGCTAGGACTGGGATCGGGGCCGGATTGGACGCGGAATATTGTGGCCGGTATTAAGGCAGAGCTGGGCAGTGTGGCTCCCAGCGGTCCGGTATCGACGAAAGACTCGCTGAGTCCATCGGAAGAAATTTTCGTCATGCCAGCACCTGATCGCTCTCCTTAATTGTTACGTTAATTGTTACGTTAATCGTAAGGACAACGGGCGTTAAAACCTGTCAGAATGGGTCACAAGCGTTGTTCAAATGCAAACTGCATCAATGTCAACGATTGGACTAATCCAGCGTCAATTTTCGCCCAAGGGAACCATTATGAAAACAGCATTGGCTATGTTGATATTGTGTTCTCTACTCACCGGGTGCGCCGCCGCTCACTTCAGTTGCGATGATCCTGATGCGCGACCAGCTTCGTGTAAATAGTTACCTTGATCGAAGTTCTCAACTATCACTGATGATGATGCGCGAGAGGTGCAGTACCGCGTTTCTGAGTTGACCCGTTACCCGCTCTGAGACGCGCCATTTTCCATTCCAGCCCTCCCACTTCAGAAATGTTGCTCACGGAGTATGATCGATTCTTTACAAGGGATCTCCATCATGCCGTCATCACAAAATACCCCCGTTTGGTTTATCACCGGATGTTCAACCGGTTTCGGCAATGAATTTGCCAAGTTGATATTGGCACGCGGCTGGCGCGCCGTCGTGACAGCGCGTGACAAGAGCCGCGTTGCTGATTTATTAGTCGGTGCTGAAGACCGTGCACTGGCGCTCGATCTCGACGTCAACGACGCCAGCCAGATAGCCAGCGCGGTGAAGGCCGCAACCGAACGCTTTGGTCGTATCGACGTACTGGTCAATAACGCTGGTTATGGTTATATGTCCTCGGTTGAGGAGGGCGAGGAAGCCCAAATCCGCGCCCAATTCGACGCCAATGTGTTTGGTCTGTTCGCGATGACGCGCGCCGTATTACCGGTTATGCGCGCGCAACGCAGCGGCCACGTCATCAACATCACATCGGTCGCCGGTCACATCGGCTTTCCAGGTTCCGGCTATTACGCCGCCAGCAAACATGCGGTAGAAGGCTGGTCGGATTCGCTCGCTGTCGAGGGAAAACCGCTTGGAATCAAGGTTACCTGTGTCGCACCAGGACCGGCACGCACCGATTGGGCTGGACGCTCCATGACGCAAACGCCGAACTTGATCAGCGATTATGCCGAAACGGTCGGGGTGCGCTTAAAGGGCACGAGCGCTGCCAGTGGTACGCAGCCGGGAGACCCGGTACGGATCGCCCAAGCAATGATCGCCATCACCGAGAACGACAATCCGCCACGGCATTTCGTGCTGGGGGCGTTTGGGGTTGAGGCGGTCACAACCAGTCTGAGGAAAAATCTGGCGGAGATTGAAGCCTGGAGTGAAGCAGGTCTGGCGACGGATTTCCCGAAGGCGTAATCGGGTAGCGCCCTGGTAACACCAGAGACGGCATTATCCTCGATGATGCCGTCTCTTCCTTTTGAGCTGTCAAGGATTCCTTGGTGGTTTTTCGCATCGAGCGCACTATCTGCTGTCCAATCCGTCAAGTAGCACAATCATTGTGCAGACTCACCTCGACACTCCCCAATAATCCACTCCCGAAACCGCGCTAGCGACTCCGATGGTCGTTGCGAATACGGCTGGACCAGAAAATACCCGCGCTCTGTTTTGACAGGCCGATCTGCGGCTGTCACCAACTGACCGCTGCGCACTAATTCATCAATCAGTGGCACCCATCCTAACGCCACACCTTGCCCTGCAATGGCGGCCTGAATGACGAGTGCGTAATTGTTTAGCGTCAGGTCGTGATTTTCATTCGTCATGGATAATTTATAGTGCGCAAACCAATCCTCCCACGTCTGCCAACGCACGGGCTCAGCGCTCTCCAGATGTAGCAAAGGCAGGCGGGTCAGGTCCGCGGCCTTGCCGGTTAGCGCATGTTTGAGCAGAAAGCCGGGGCTACATACCGGGATAACGATTTCCGGGAATAACGGTTCTGCCGCGCAGCCCGGCCAACTTCCGGCACCGCAGGCAATGGCGACGTCCACCGATTCGCCACGGATATCGAATTCATTTTGCGACGTCACAATCCGCACGTCCAGATTGGGCACTAATTCGCGCAGTGTGGACAGTCTCGGCATGAGCCAATAGGCGGCGAAACCGAAGTCGGTAGCAACGGTGAGCACCTGCCGCATGCGGCGCGAACGGATGTTGGCAACGGCTTCTCCAATCTCGCCCAGACTTGCATGCACGGCCTCAAACAGATGGACGCCGTCGGCGGTGAGCGAGACGCCGCGATGGGCGCGCTTGAACAGCAGCACGCCCAAATCCTCTTCCAATAAGCCGATGCGCTGACTGACCGCCGGTTGACTGGAGCTGAGTTCTTGCGCGGCGGCGGTGAAGTTCAGATGGCGTGCTGCGGCTTCGAAGAAAGCCAGGGTTTGCAGAGGGGGCAGGCGTCGCTGTATTGCCTTCATATTTGCCATCATATTTCCTTATGTATACATAATAATATTCCGTCTTCACACCCGCTAAAACACGATGATAGACTCAAATTCTGCCATAAATAAATAATATGTAAGGAGCCAATGATGACGCAAAAAATGACGGATTCAACCAAGAAAATGTCGCCTGCGCGCAAGCCGAATATCTTGATTCTGATGGCGGACCAGTTGACCGCGACGGCCCTGTCAACCTACGGCAATCAGATCACCAAAACGCCCAATATAGATGCGCTCGCTAACACCGGTGTAGTGTTTGAAAACGCCTATTCCAACAGTCCGCTATGCGCGCCGTCGCGCTATGTTTTTATGTCCGGGAAGTTGCCCTCGGCCATCGGCGCTTACGACAATGCCGCCGAGTTGCCATCTGAAGTACTGACCTTTGCCCACCATCTGCGCCATGCGAACTATCGGACCATTCTGTCGGGAAAAATGCATTTTTGCGGTGCCGATCAGTTGCACGGTTTTGAAGAGCGACTAACCACCGATATCTATCCGGCAGATTTTGGCTGGACCCCCGATTGGGAGCATCCCGAGACTCGGCCAAGCTGGTATCACAATATGAAGTCCGTGATCGAAGCCGGTCCCTGCGTGCGTACGAATCAGCTTGATTTCGATGAAGAAGTAGTCTTTTTGGCGCAGCAAAAATTGTTCGACATTGCACGCGAATCTGCTGAGCGTCCGTTTTGCATGGTTGTCTCGATGACCCATCCGCACGATCCCTACGCCATCCCCAAAGAATATTGGGATCTGTATCAAGATGACGACATCGACCTCCCCAAAGTAAGCTTGATGCCCGCCGAGCAAGATTCCCATTCGCTGCGTCTGCGCCACGTCAGCGACATGGACAACACGCCAGTCACTGAGCAGCACATACGCGACGCGCGCCACGCCTATTATGGCGCGGTGTCTTACGTCGATGCGCAGATTGGCCGCATACGCCGCACGCTGGAGCAAACCGGGTTGGCCGACGACACGATCATCGTCGTCCTCGCCGATCATGGCGATATGCTGGGCGAGCGTGGGCTCTGGTACAAAATGAGTTTCTTTGAGAACGCCTGCCGGATTCCGTTGATTGTGCATGCGCCTAAGCGCTTTAAAGCGCACCGGGTTGCCGCATCGGTATCGTTAGTCGATATGTTGCCAACGCTAGTTGATCTCGCCTTTGACGGCGCGCCCCCGCCTTATCCCGAGGTACTCGATGGGCGCAGCTTATTGGCACATCTGCAAGGTATCCCAGCGCATGACGAAGTGATTGGCGAATACCTGGGCGAAGGCGCGATTGCTCCTATCGTCATGATCCGGCGTGGCCCCTATAAATTTATTCATTCGCCAGCTGACCCTGATCAGCTCTACAACTTGGTTGAAGATCCGCAAGAGCTGCGTAATTTGGCTAATGTCCCCGCCGCCGCCGTTCTGGCGCAGTTGCGCAGTGAGGTGGCTATGCGCTGGAATCTGCCCAAGCTGCACGATCAGGTCATCGCCAGTCAGCGCCGCCGCCTGTTTCACTTCGCCGCCCAAAACGTTGGGATACATCAACCCTGGGATCATCAACCATTACAAAATGCGAGCCAGCGCTTTATGCGTAATCACATTGATTTAGACGTGCTCGAGGCAAGGGCACGGTTTCCATCAGTCAATACACGTTAATTTTTGCTTATATTCTTTAACCAAAGGGGGGAATGCATCATGGGGAAAAATCGTCGCATTGTAGGAGCAGCCTGTCTGCTTGTCGGAACCTTGCTAGCTGGCCAAAGCGCCTTCAGCGCGGAGCCGGATGCTTGCAAACTGGTGCGTATGGCAGACCCGGGGTGGACCGATATTACGTCCACCAACGCGATTGCGGGCGTCTTGCTCGGCGCACTCGGTTATGAACAAAAAATCTCCACGCTATCGGTACCGATTACCTACGTTGGTTTACAGAAAGAGCAAATCGACGTGTTTCTCGGTAATTGGATGCCTGCCCAAAAACCGATGGTTGATTCGATGATTAAGGACGGCAAAATTGACGTCGTCCATCCCAATCTTCCCAATGCCAAATTTACCTTGGCCGTACCGGATTATGTTGCGAGCGCCGGAGTCAAAAACTTTGACGATCTGGCCAAATATGCCGATAAATTTGATCACAAAATCTACGGCATTGAACCCGGCTCACCGGCCAATCAAAACATCAAAAAAATGCTTGACGCCAAAAGTTATGGCCTCAATGGCTGGACGCTGGTGGAGTCCAGCGAGCAGAGTATGTTGAGTCAGGTAGCGCGTAAAGAACGTAGCAAAGAGTGGATCGTTTTTCTGGCTTGGGAACCGCATCAGATGAACACGAAGTTTCACATCAGTTATCTCGACGGTGATAAGGACTATTTCGGCCCTAACTATGGCAGCGCTACAGTCAACACCGTTTCACGTCGTGGTTATGCGGCCCAATGCCCCAATGTCGGGCGCCTGTTTACACAGCTTGAATTTAATGTCGGTCTGGAAAACGCGATTATTACCGACGTCCTTGAGCAGAAAATCGATGCTAAAACAGCAGCGCTGCATCAACTACAAGCGAACCCGGCAGTATTGGACACATGGCTAGCGGGCGTGAAGACTCGCAGCGGTGAAGATGGTCTGGCAGCAGTTAAAAAGGTTATCGGGCAACTGTAATAACGCTTATTCGGTGCAAGGGAGGGCGAATAAGCGGGCAATCGGGCGCTGTTTTTATAGCGATATATTATTTAAAAAGGGGAATGAAATGCATAGGATTAAAGGTCTGGTGTTAGTTGCCGCATCCGTGGCCATCATCGGGGTCAGCAGCCTCGTGCAGGCACAAAGCAGCGTGGCCATTTACGGCGTCATCGATGCCGGTATTACGGCAGTGACCAACGAAGGTGGAGGACATAATGTGCGCATGGACGACAGCGTCAATTTAGGCAATCGCCTGGGTTTTAAAGGGGTGGAAGATTTGGGCGACGGACTCAAGGCGGTGTTTGTTCTTGAAAACGGGTTTCATCTCGGCACCGGGGCCCTGCGTCAAGGCGGCGCACTATTCGGGCGTCAAGCCTACGTCGGGCTGCAAAATCCATGGGGCGCGCTCATGCTGGGCAATCAATACGATTTTATTGCCGATTATGTTGAGGAATTCAACGTCAGCGCCTTTGCCAGCGGCTATGCCATCCATCAAGGCGACTTTGATCGATTCAATATGGATAGACTCAAAAATGCCGTCAAATTTTCCAGTGCCGAGTTCAACGGTTTTAAATATGGCGCGATGTATTCCTTCGGCGAAGTCGCTGGCAACGGTCACACCAAAAGTGCCTGGAGTGCCGGCGCGCATTACACCAGCGGTCCCTTCACCACTGGCGTCGCCTATACCCGCCTCAATAACCCTTTCGGCGTGAGTGCACTTGATCCGTTTGCGGCTATCGGCGTACAAACATTTCTGGGCCAGCAAGTCGCAACAGTCGATCCGGTTACCGGCGCTGTCACCGATTTGTACTCTGTCAATGCGTTCCCGGTCGATAGTCAGGGCATCGTGACGATCGGTGCGCAATATGTGTTTGGTGCGTTTTCGCTCTTGGGTAACTTTACCGACACGACATTCAAAGGTTTTGGACAAACCTCGCAAATGCGTGTGGAAGAAATCGGCGGAACCTATCAGCTCACCGCAGCACTGCTTGGCGTACTTGGCTATCAACACACAAGCTTTGAAGCCTCGCGTTGGAACCAGATCTCGGCAGGGATGACGTATGCGCTCTCCAAGCGTACCGCGATCTATGTCTCCGGCGATTATTTAAAAGCATCAAGCAATACCAACGCCGTCATTGGTTATAGTTTTACGCCATCGAGTACTAACCGGCAATCCGATATTCGCATCGGTATGCATACCAAGTTTTAATGCGTCTTCAGTTCAGAGTAGCTGCACATACATACTACGCACACGTTGGAATGGACCAAAAATATTGTGCAATCCACGGCAGTGAGCTAAAAGCGCCGGAGTAACCTCCGGCGCTTTTATTTGTTCTGAACTACCCGATTACCAAGACCGTTTGGTCCGTTAGCGTCAATCAACGTTCATGGGCACTTTTAATTCTATCTGCAAGGCTAGTTCTTGTTCCGTGGTTATTTCTATTCTCGCTTGCTGCCCGGGCGTCCAGCATTTCCAGTTTTTCGCGGATGCTGTATTCGGTTTCGTGGAGAAATTGCATTTCAGCCGAAAGGTGCGAAATCAGACAACCCAAACTAGCGAGTCGATCGCCATTCACATCTAGGCGCTTATTCGTCCCCGCTATAAACATCACCTGGCCCAGCGCCTCCAAACCATCCATTAATGTCTCACTGGCAAAAATAACGTGCTCTCTGGCAGCTTCGATAATCAGGCGCTCCTCCGTTGTGAGGGGGTTGCTGCTAGTAAAATCGACGGGCATTTGCATCAGTAAATGGCCGAGTTCATAAGGAGCGCGTTCTGATTGAGTAAGATAAGGGTTGGGCTGGCGATTATTCATAAGCGAAATTTCCTATTTTTCGAGTAAATATGGCGGGGTTGTGAAGATGATTTCTCCGGCGTAATATGCCGGGGTCTCAGGACAGACGCAAAATCGCCTGAGTAGCGTTATCCCTTTGGCCTGTTTTTAGACGGGCTTTGTCGGGAGGATTGGTTAATATGTTGCCAGCGTTGCTGTGCGTGTTACGTGAGTCCTCGTGTGTAATTAGTGGGCGGTGGCTTACCACCGTTTTGTATCGGCCAGGCTGATACGTCGGCATTGCAGACAACGTATCAACCATCATCCCGGCGTGGCAAAGCCAGACGGGGATGCCGATTGCCGCGACTACAATTGTCGTTAATGCATCAAGCCAGAAAGATATCTTTCTGACCCGACACGATGGCGATGTTTCTGGCGATATTTCGCCAATTTTGCAGATTTTTTCACGGATTTTTGTGTGATCTGATCATGCGAATGGCGTCCTGCGACTGCTCTTTATGGGCACTTATTGGGTACTTACGCAAAACCGTCCCGGCGTCCTTGCCAGGACGGTTTTGCATAAGTCCTATATACAAGCGCTGCTATGAATAGCAACGTTTGTATGTGAATTGATGGATTTGAGTATGGGTACGTATGTATCTGATGTCAATAATGTTTTTTGTAAATGGGTAAATTATGAACATTGGTGAGCGTCTGAAAGAAGAGCGAGAGCGTCTCGGGATGAATCAAACTAATTTTGCCGCCCTCGCTGGTGTCGGGCGGAAAACGCAGTTTAGCTACGAACATTGTGCAAGGACCCCAGACGCTAATTATTTAGCTGCGGTGGCTAAGGCAGGTGCCGATGTTGGTTACATCATTACCGGCACGCGCCATCTCCTGAACCTGTTTCATCCCCCGGAGCGCCTCTGCAATGCGCCCGAGCGGCTGGGCAGCAATCAATCTGACTCAGCGCTCTACGGCGACCCCCGTGAGCGTGAGCGCATTCTTTACCATATCAGAGGGCAGGAAGAAGATGCTGACTACTCGACTGGTATCGTCATCGATAGCGATCAACCGCCCTATATTGTCGACGAGCTCAATACCGCTGCCGACATAGTGCAAGACACCGTCATTGACTGGAATTTGCTGATGCAAGTCATCGGCGGCATAGAGAGATTTCTGCGCGATCGTAAGATGGTCGCAGGGCCCAAAAAGCGCGCCGCTTTGATCCTCATTGCGTATGCTCGATTTGTGGAAGATACAAAGATTGATCCGGTGCGATTTAATGCGTTTATGGAAGCGGTTATGGCGACGCTATAGCTGCTCATGGATTAGCAACGCTGCTATATTTCTCCCAACACAACCGCCACGCCTCTTTATAATGCGCAATCTTGGCGGTTTTTTTGTGCCTGATAAAGAGTCGTGCTTGATTAGCCTGCGTTCTATACCAACGGTTGTTCCGCAGGCACACGATCGACCGATGCCTTGGGCGCATTACTTACCTGGGCTGGATGCCGGCTTTAGAAAAGCGCCGTTCCCCATTCATCAAACATAAAAAGCCCCCATGCTCACCACTTTAAAATCAGCATTTAACCGAATGGATAAACCGCTGCGCGCCAGAATTTGGGGTATCTACGGCTTCTTGCTGGTGTTTAATCTTTTGGCGTGGGCATGGGCGATTGTGGCTTTTAGCGGTCATCCGGTATTGCTCGGCACTGCATTTTTGGCCTACAGTTTTGGTCTGCGCCACGCGGTTGACGCTGACCATATCGCCGCCATTGACAACGTCACCCGTAAATTAATGCAAGAGGGCCAGCGCCCGGTCGCGGTCGGTTTCTTTTTCTCATTAGGCCATTCCACCGTGGTGTTGCTGGCGTCGATTGCCATTGCGGTAGCTGCTTCGGCACTGACCGGGCCGATGGAAGAGTTCAAGTTGATCGGCGGCATTGTCGGCACGCTGGTGTCGGCTTTCTTTTTGATCCTGATCGGCGTCATCAATCTGATGGTGTTTCTTTCGATTTACAAAGTCTTTCAGCACGTCCGCAAGGGCGGTGCTTATGTTGAGGAAGACATTGATCTGTTGCTCAATAGCAGAGGATTTCTGTCCAAATTGTTTTGCCCCATGTTTGCCATGATTTCACGTAGCTGGCACATGTATCCGTTGGGATTTCTGTTTGGGTTGGGGTTTGATACGGCGACCGAAATTGCGCTCTTGGGAATCGCCGCCACGCAGGGGTCAGGCGGCTTGCCGATCTGGTCGATTCTGGTGTTTCCGGTCTTGTTTGCCGCCGGCATGTCCTTGATCGATACGCTCGACAGCACGCTGATGCTGGGGCTGTATGGCTGGGCCTTCGTTAAGCCGGTGCGTAAGCTGTATTACAACATGACCATTACACTGGTGTCCGTGATGGTGGCATTGGCGATTGGCGGGTTGGAGGTGCTGGGCCTGATTGGCGACAAGATGGCGCTGGAGGGGAAATTCTGGGAGATCATTAGCCTCTTGACGGGAAATTTTGGGAACGTCGGCTTTGCGATTATTGGCTTTTTTATTCTGTGCTGGGCGGCGTCAATTGCGTTCTATCGGTGGCGTGGGTACGATGACCTGGAGCCGGAATGTGTCTCGCGGTCGTGATGGATTTTGAGCTGGCAGCTGAAGATTTGATTGTTTGACGTAAGTCGTCGAAATAGGTGTGATCGAACTCCCCGATGCGTTCGGATCGTGCGCCATCAAGCAATAATTCACACATGCGATTCTGATTTTTTCTGAGTAGTTCGCGAGTGTCTTCATTGGATGGGCCATAGCGGCTGAATCAGGCAGAAGATGCATTCTTAATGAGGGATGTGCGTTCGTATAGCAAAGAGCCGTAATAATATCCAGCACCAAAACTGACTGCTACACCAGTTGATTGCGCATTCTTCTTGGCGTGGAAAAAATGTTCGAGAATGAAAAAGACGCTAGGTGAACTGAAATTTCCGAAGTTTTCGAATAAATTTTTGGAGGCCTCAATATCTTTTTCAGTTAAGCCCAGAGTGTCAATTTCTTTGAACCTGTTGAGAATTGGAATGTCTCCTTGATGGATACTCCATTCGTCAATGTCCTGGACTGATAAATGATTGTTCAGAAGTAGTGGCATGACAGACTTGGAAGAAACCAATTTTGGCATGACCTCCTCAACACCGTCATCCACCAGAAAGCTGGTGCCTACCATGCTAATTGCAGCGCCAGGAGAGTAGCCGACATTGATGTCGCGTATTTTAAGTGCGATATCGGATTTGACTTTGCTCAATAAACAGTCGGGAGCGATAAGAACGGCGACTCCGCCATCATTAAATAACAAGTTTGAGCGTAAGTTTCTTTTGAAATTGGGACTCTCTTTGTCATAAATGGGATTGGCTGTCCAACTGCACTGATCAAATATAAAAACTACGGCGGTTTTATTATTTTTTTTACAATATTCGATCGCTGATTGAATAGCAAACATACCTCCTCCACAGCCAAGGTAAGGTAGTACTTCTGGTGGTGAATTTAAATTTAGTTGAAGATCTTGCGCTATCTGACAGGCTAGATTGGGTATAAATTCCTGATGTGAACTAGCGTTATAGCTGACAGATAAAAAGCCTATATCATCAAATTCAATCCCGGAATTGTGCGTGACTTCTCTGATTAACTTCTTTCCCCATTCTTTTGATGAGTAAGATGTATTTAATAATTTCAACTCTGGATATCTTGAAGTATCACGCACCGTTGATCTGTTACGAATTCCGACCTGCCGGGCTAATTTTTTGATGACCTGATTTGTTCTTTCTGAAACCATCGCAGGAGGATAGATCATATTAATGATCTCAACGGGATTGTACGATGGTGCAATAACTGAATTAATACCAACTATATAACTGTTATTCATTAACGGCCTCAGGAAAATATACGTTGGTAAATTGATCAGCAATATTATTTCCAATGAGAAATTTCTCCAATTGATCAATTCGAGAAATTAATCTAATTTGTCAGGTCACCTAATAATCACAATTCGATAACGGCAGAGGTAAATATGACAATCAATTTTAGACATTCCAATCTTCTTGCTAGCGCATTACTGATCAGCGGTTCCTTCTTTGCCAGCCAACCGGCGCTAGCCACATCCGCCCCGTCACCTTGGTGCGCCAGCGGCAAACCAGTCAAATTCGCCGGACTCAACTGGGAGAGCGGATCCGTTCTCACCGAAGTAATGCGCACCGTCATGGAAAAAGGCTACGGCTGCAAGACCGAGACCATTCCCGGCAACACGGTGGCGATGGAAGTGGCGCTGTCGAAGAACGATATTCAGGTGCTGGCCGAAGAGTGGGTGGGCCGTAGCGATGCCTGGAATGTTGCGGCCAAGGCCGGTAGCGTGGTCCCGCTCGGTCACGTCATCGTCGGGGCCAGCGAGGGTTGGTATGTGCCTGAGTATGTGATCAAGGGTGACACCAGTCGTGGCATTAAGCCGATGGCTCCGGCATTGACATCGGTGGCCGATTTGCCAGCTTATAAAGCGCTGTTTAAGGATGTCGAAGAGCCATCCAAAGGACGCTTTTTAAATTGCCCGACCGGCTGGTCCTGCGAGGGTGTCAATAGTCAGAAACTGAAGGCCTATAAGCTCACCGATAGCTACGTCAATTTCCGTCCCGGCACCGGCCCTGCGCTGGATGCGGCGATTACGTCGGCGTATCAGCGCGGTAAACCGATTTTGTTTTATTACTGGGCACCGACGGCCTTGATGGGGAAGTTCAAATTTATACGGTTGCAAGAGCCTGCGTTTAACGCGGCTTGCTTTGAGACGCTGGCTGATAAAAGTCATCCCGCTCCTTGCGGCTGCGCTGCACCCGAGGCGGTGATTCAGGCTGGCGTATCCAAGACGTTTAAGGATGCCGATCCGGTGCTCAGTGCATTTTTGGAGAAGTTCACGATTCCACTCGATGTGCTCAACCAGTCGTTAGCCCAGATGGCGGACCAGAAACTGACGGCGGCGCAGGTTGCACAAAACTTCCTCAAGCAGCATCCCGATGTCTGGAAGCAATGGGTGCCGACCGATATTGCCGCTAAGCTCAGTGACTATGCAAAGTGAACTGTTTGTTTCGCTCTCAATAAAGCAGGCCATTAACCACGGCGTGGAATGGCTGGTCGCCCACTACGGCGACCATTTTCATGCGATTAGCGATGCGGTGCTAACGTGGGTGTTAGTGCCGCTGGAGACGGTCTTGCGTGCCGCGCCGCCGTGGGCGGTATTGCTGGCAGTCGGCTTGCTGGCATTACACGCGACCCGCCGTCCGGTAGTGACCGGTTTGCTGGTCGCTTTGCTCTATCTGATCGGCGCGTTCGGCCTCTGGGATAAGTTGATGCAGACCTTGGCGCTGATGCTGGTGTCAACGGTGCTGACCTTGCTGATCGGCGTCCCGCTCGGCGTCTGGATGTCGCGCTCTCGCTGGTTGCGTAAGTTGCTGCTGCCGGTGCTTGACGTGATGCAGACCTTGCCGACGTTTGTGTATCTGATTCCGGTCTTGATGTTATTTGGGCTGGGCAAAGTGCCGGCGATTTTTGCCACCGTGGTGTATGCGCTGCCGCCGCTGATTCGGCTCACCGATCTGGGGATACGCCAGGTCGATGCTGATCTGACCGAGGCGGCGTGGTCGTTTGGGACCAGCCAATGGCAATTGCTGATCGGCGTGCAATTGCCATTGGCGCGGCCCAGCATTATGGCGGGGATTAATCAGGCCACGATGATGGCGCTGGGGATGGTGGTGATTGCCTCGATGATCGGTGCGCGCGGGCTGGGCGAAGACGTGCTGGAGGGGATCCAGACGCTCGACACCGGTACCGGTTTGCAGGCCGGGATTGCGATCGTGATTCTTGCTATCGTCATTGACCGCATCAGTCAGGGCTACGGTCTGACGCGCCGCCAGCGCATCGCATTGACGCAGCCGAACACACAACAACAGACCTTGAAATGATCAAAATAGAAGCGCGTGGCATCGTCAAAATCTTTGGCCCTAACGAGCAGCAAGCGCTGCATCAATTGCGCAATGGCAAAACCAAGTCGGACATTTTGCAGCAGCACAATTGCAACGTCGGTCTGGACCATGTCAGCCTGCAAATTACGGCGGGACAAATCTTTGTGATCATGGGGTTGTCGGGGTCAGGAAAGTCAACCTTGGTGCGCCATTTCAACCGTCTGATCGATCCGACGGCGGGCGAAATATTTATCGATGGTCAGAATATTCTGACGCTCAATGCAGCCGGTTTACGGGACTTGCGCCGTCGCCGGATCAGCATGGTGTTTCAGAATTTTGGGCTGTTGCCGCATCAGACCGTGTTGGAGAATATTGCCTACGGTTTGTTGGTGCGGGGCGATCAGCGCGCTGCCAGTTTGCGCGTTGCCCGCGACTGGACCGAGCATGTTGGGCTTGCCGGTTACGAGAACAACTATCCGGATGCGCTTTCTGGCGGCATGCGCCAGCGCGTCGGGCTGGCACGCGCACTGGCGATGGATACCGATATCGTACTCATGGACGAGGCTTTTAGTGCGCTCGATCCCTTGATCCGCAGCGAGATGCAGGACCAGTTGCTGGCCTTGCAGGCGAGCTTGCAGAAAACTATTGTGTTCATTACCCACGATCTGGACGAGGCCTTGCGTATCGGTTCTCGGATTGCGATTTTGCGCGACGGAAAGCTGGTACAGGAAGGCGCACCGGTCGAGATTTTGCAGCATCCGGCGGACGATTATGTGCGCCGTTTTGTCGAAAAACGCGAGCCGTCCCAGACCGCGTAGGGCCACCCAGACCGCGTAGGGCCACCCAGAGCGCAGTGTTGCCTGCATTAAACACAACTCTCCTAAGACTGCCAAACCCAGATTGAGGTAGGTTTATTCAGTCGTTGTTTTACGGAGATGTATCTGCCTGAATTTACGGACTTATCCTCATAAATATTTATGTTCTGGTAACATAAATTCTTATGATTAAGACCTCTCATGATCGATCCAAACGCGACTTTTCCCCCGGCTTTAATCCCGGCTTCACCCTCATAGAGGTGATGATTGTTGTCGCTATTATCGGCATCTTTATGGCCGTTGCGATGCCGTCGTTTATGGGCACAACCCAGCGCTTTCGCTCTCTCGGAGAAATCAGCGGCTTTACCAAAGATTTGCAATTTGCGCGCTCGGTTGCCATCGAGCAGGGTTTGCCGGCGACGATCTGTGCGTCCGTGGATGGCGCGACTTGTTCGTCCTCTACGTCCTGGAATACTGGCTGGATTGTTTTTGTCGATCCCTTAGCCAACCAGACTGTTGGCACGATCTTGCGGTTACAAAAAAGCTTTGTCGGCACCGATACGTTGGTCGCCAACAATGCCGTGTCGTGGCTGACGTATAGCAGAGACGGTTTCATGGTCGCTTTACCGGGAACTGGCACCGTCACTTTCACGTTGCATACGACCCCGGTCAATAGTGCTGCCACGCAATGCGTGGCCATCATCAAAACCGGTCGGGATGTTGTACAGGCAGCGGGGACGGGTGCTTGCGCATGAGTGCACATATCTCTCCAATCAATCGTCTAATTAAAACTAAACGCGGATTCACCTTAATTGAAGTCTTGATTGCCATGCTGGTGATGGCTGTGGGCTTGCTTGGCTTAGCCAAGATGCAGGCCCTGGCGATCTCTGGTGCGCAGAACTCCGGTAGCCGCTCTCTCATTGCTTTGCAAGTTGGCAGTCTGGTCTCGGCGATGCACGCCAATAGCGCGTTATGGGGGGCCGCGCCTCCGACCAGTTTTTCGGCAACCGGCACCACGGTGACGGACGCCAGCGGTGTTCTCAATGCCACGGTGAGCGGCGCTTGCACCACCAAATGCACACCGGCGGCGTTGGCCGCGTATGACTTTCAAACCTGGGTCGCCAGCATGAATGGCCAATTTCCAACCTATACCGCCAAGGTCAACTGCACCGCCGCTCAGCCCATCAGTTGCCAGATATATGTCACGTGGACCGAGAACAGAATCGCCATCAATAGCGCGACCGCTGCAGGCGCTTCCAGTCAGACACAGTCCTTCAGTGTTTTCGTAGAACCATGATGATGCGCATAGTCCCTCGCAGAAGCAGACACGCCCGGATGTCCGGCTTTAGTCTCATAGAGTTGATGATTGCTATTGCCGTGAGCTTGTTTTTACTCGCCGCAATGATTGCCATCGTATTGACGTTGAGAAATAGCTTCGGTACGCAAGACGCGCAGTCCCGGGTCCAGGAAAGCCAGCGATTTGCTTTGACGGTGTTGGATAACACGGTGCGTGCCTCAGGGTATTACACCAACCCGACGACCACCACCGCCAACAATGCGTTACCGGCAGCATCAACGGCGAACCCCGATGGCACGACATTCGCGATGGCGCAAGGTATTAGCGGCACCAGCGGCAGCGGCAATGCCAGCGATACGCTCAATATTCGCTTTCAAACGGCTAGCGGCGACGGTTTAATGGATTGTCTGGGCGACACCAATACCAGCGGATCTGCCGTAGCGTGGAGCAACAGTTTTGCCGTCAATGCAGCGAACCAGCTCACGTGCGCCGTCAGCATCAACGGCGGCACACCCGGCACGGCCAGCATTCTGGTCGATAACGTGTCTTCGATGAAGGTCTTATACGGCGTCGATACAACCGGCGTTGGCAGTACCGATACCTATCTTTCTGCCAGCGCCGTCACCACCGGCGGCTATTGGCCTGTCGTGCAGTCGGTGCAGGTGCAAATCAATTTTGTCGATCTGGTCAATTCGACCGCAACGACGACAAAAATTCTTCCCGTGATGGTTCACATGATTAATTTGATGAATAAAGCATGACAGGCCTGCGCGTGACGTCATCCCTTACAAAGCGCAGCGGCTTTGCCCTCGTGACGGCGTTGTTGATTTTGGTCATGCTGACGTTACTGGCCATCAGTATGTTTCGCGGCTACGGCTTGCTGGAAAAAATTGCCGGCAATGTCAGAGAAAAAGAACGAGCCTATGAGTCAGCCCAGAACGCGCTGCAATATGGTGAATGGTGGTTAGGTCAGGGGACGCCCGGCATCGGGGTAACGTGTAGCACCACGGGCACGGTTACGTCCGTTGCCAACATGCAGGCCTGCTCAAATCTGCTCACGAATCAGACCGATCCCGCCAACTGGGTCGGCAGTTTGCTCTACACGCCGCCAGCCATGATCGTCGCCGCTGGTGGCGGCACGGCTACCGATGGCAACGCCAATCTGGATATCAATTACGCCGCCACGCCGCGACTCTACGTCGCCTACATCGGACTCGCGCCGAGCGGTCAGCAAGCCCTGTACACGGTCACCGCAGCAGGTTTCGGCGGGAGTACGAACAGTGTTTCGGTGGTGCAAAGCGTTGTTGCGGTCGCCGCCAAAGTCACACCTCTGGATAATCCTTAAACTATAAGAGATGAGAGATGCGCAAAATGAAAAAACTCAATAGAAGTACGCCTTATTTGTCTCCTTATTTGCCTCCTTATGCGGTTGCGTTGCTGTTGTCAGCGTCGGCATTAGTCCCGCTTCCCGGCTATGCGCAACTGGTCGTCAGCGACACGCTGACCGGCGCGTCGTCCAGTTATGGATGGACCACCACGAACGGCGCGTGCCTGACTGCCGGAACTGGTGTCACGAGCTCGATTCCGGCCTGTAACGGGTTGGCTTATTACAGCGGAAAGACGCAGGTGGGCGGTGTCAGTGGCCGTTTGCCCGATCCGGTCGGGCAAGGCGCACTGCGGCTCACCAACGGGGATACAACAGCGAACGGCTCAAATGGAAATAGCCAGACCGGTTCGGTCATTTCCACCACGCCGTTTCCTACCAATCAAGGCGTGCAGGTGACCTTTTCGACGGTGACTTACGGGGGTAACGCTTAT